>SLLK01000207.1 GCA_007134115.1 Gammaproteobacteria bacterium
AATCCGGATGCAGCCCTTTCGGGCCGATAGGCACATCAAACCAACACAGATAATCGTCCTCCAGTAGCGCCTCAAAGCGTCGAGCGAGACGACGCTCACCGGAAGTCATCTTGGAGAGGCAGGAGTTCAGAGCCGGAATCAGCGTCGCCATTGGCGTGCTCCCCAGTCTGAATCGTCACCTTGTGCAGAGGATTTACTCACTGGCCATCATTCCCTGGTCGACCACAGCTCGATACTGCCCCAACTGCGAGATTATGGCAAATATCAGAAGTCGACAGGCCCAACGCTCATAAACATGATGACCCAGCAGTCAACTGCCCTTCGGTCTGAACCCAATCCACGCCCAAAGGGCTGCACCCCTAGCAAGACACCAGCCCGCAGAGACCCAAGCGAGCATCCGTCGTCGCTTGCACGCCGCAGGCCGCCAGGCTGATACTCACCCCATGAGCGGAAAAGACCCAACGGACTGGTACCAGCGCCACGGCAAGACCGTTGCCGAGCAATACGAGCAGCTGGACTTCCCCACCGTCCATAACTGGCTGCTCTACTTATTACCCAAGCCGGAAGGCTCGGTCATCCTCGACATCGGGGCCGGCTCCGGCCGTGACGCTGCCTGGCTGGCCGAGCGCGGGCATGAAGTGGTCGCCGCAGAGCCCACCCGCGCCATGCGGGAAGAAGGCCAGCGCCGACACCCCCACCCCAGAATCCGCTGGATCGACGATCGCCTCCCCGGCCTCAAGGCCACCGAACGCCTGGGCCTGCAATTCGACATGATCCTCGTCAGCGCCGTCTGGATGCACCTGCCGGAAAGCCAGCGCGCCCGCGCCTTCCGCAAGCTCACCGCCCTGCTCAATCCCGGCGGCCTGCTGGCCATCACCCTGCGCCACGGCCCCGCCGACCCGGAAAGGGCCATGTACCCGGTCAGCAGCGAGGAAATCGAACGCCTGGCCCGCGCGTATGGCCTACGTACCCGCAAGCACGAGCACAATGTGCTCGACCAGGGCGGTCGAGCAGACATTCATTGGACACAGATCGCCCTAGTCAAACCACTAATGGAGGAGAGGGAGTGACGAACCAGGAAATTCGACAGCTCTTTCAAGATATTCGAGTCTGGCAGCAGGGGGGCAAACGAGCCCCACATAAGCCATTACTACTTCTCCTGGCAATATCTCGTGCCATTCAGGGAGAAGTCACAATTACTGAATACAGCGCGATTGATAGCCCCCTCAAATCGCTACTGCAGAAGTTCGGACCGTCATCTGGCCCTGCCAGCCGCCACTATCCCTTCTGGCATCTGGGTACCGACTTCGATGGTACACTTTGGCAACTTGACGGTCCCAAGGAAATCCTCGAGCGCCCGCCCGGCAAGACGCCCACACTTACGGAGCTCAGGGATCTCAACATACGTGGCGGGCTTGCACCCAAAATCCGCGAACGACTCCAGAGAGACATCCGACTCGCCGCCGAAGTCATAGGCATTCTTCTTTACACTCATTTTCCTGCCACATTACATGAAGACATACTAGCTGAAGTGGAAATTCCCGCCCGCTTCATACTGCCACCAGTGCACGAATTCGACAGGCAGGAGTACCGCCGCGACAGCACCGTCCGACAGAGAATCCTCAAGGCCTATAATTACCGGTGCTGCATATGCAATCACGACCTACGTATCGCCGACCGCTTCGTTGGCCTGGAAGCGGCCCATATAAAATGGGTGCAGATGAAAGGCCCCCACGAAATACGGAATGGACTCGCGCTCTGCTCAACACACCACAAGATGTTTGATTATGGCGTCTTCACTATTGACCCGAAAGCCCACTATGTCTTATTTAGCCAAAACGCAAACGCCTCGGGCCCGACGGCCGAAAAGCTTCTCTCTTATCACGGTGCGCCAATCATCTCGCCCCAAAAAGACTCACATCGACCCGCTTCCGCATACCTAGAATGGCACCGAGATGAAGTTTTCAAGAAACCGGCGCGCGGGGTCTAGAATCACAGTCAATGACTCACGGAGATACCACAGGCTGTCGCCACAAGCACTCCAATGGCGAGGCCTATCACACCACCCATTAGGGCGTACTGAGAGCGGAGAACCCAAGCAGATTTTCTATAGTTCTTATTACTTAAATCCGTATTAACAATTTCCCAGCGGTCCAAATAAGCTCTCAGCGCATCCTCCCCCGAACAACTTTTCAAAAACTCACGCACATCTCCGATTGGCTGAACGGTCTCTACTTCATCGACGAGAAGCGCCGAAATCGCCAGTAGCGCACTTACGACCAAGATAGCCATTGAGAGTGCAATGAGCCCGAACGCAACAAGATTCTCGGGGATGAAAAAGCGCAAGAACGTTAGCCCACCTATCAAGAATATCCCTACAATTGCAATTTCACCTTGAGCCTTTCGTTCAATATCTCGCCATGTATCCGACAAGTCGTTATATTCAAACTGGCAGTGATCCAGAAGCAACTTGGCTTGGTCCAATTCATTACGCCCAGAAGTATTCGATGAGTCCATAGGTCACAATCCTTTTCCGCACAAGGTTCTAGCCGGGCGGCAATAACGAAATCTGCCAGTCGTCAGAAAGCGTAATCCCCTCACTTAGATTCTGGTCCAGATAGGCGATCAGGTCTTCCTGGCGGGGCTGGCCGAAAACGAGCCGGTAGAGCGCGAGTGCACGCTTCATTCGGCGGAGCTTCTCCGCGTCCCGGCTCATTGGCAGCATCAGAACACGCCGCTCGATCGCGGCCGGACCAGCTTCATAGACCCAATAGGGAGCCAGATCGGAACTCTTGGACTCCTCGGTCTGCTCGGAAAGTTTGAACAGATAAGTCCAGGGGTCTTCCTTCCCGCGCCATTCCTTGAGCGCCCCTAATCCGAGCTGATGCGCCACATTCCGGCGGACCGCGTGCCCCTTGTAACGGTGGACGCGCCCTTCTCTCTGCTCCATATCGACCGGGTTCGAGGGTAGATTCCAGTGCACGACCGAATGGCACCAGGTATGGAAGTCCAACCCTTCCTGGCCGACTGATGTACTGGCAAGCACGAAGGGGCGGAATGGGGAATTGAACGCCGCCCGTACATGATCGGCGCGGGCAATTGCTTCGTTGCGATCATCTTTGAGATTCCCGAAGCGCAGGGCAAATCGGCAACGCATCTGAAATTCCGACTGTTTTACCTTCCGCCCGACGACACGCAACTCATCCACCTTTAACTGGGAAGATCGCATGGAGAGACCTTCGGAGAGCGCTTCTGCGACCGAGGTCACTCGCTCAGCCGCCGGTGCCCCGGTCAAGCCAAGCTGCTCGGGCAGCATGTGGACATGTTCGTCGAGTACAGCCTGCAAATTGCCATTGAGCGCGTAGTCGAGCGCTTCCCGCCAGAAGGGCTGATTGCCCCGTTTCTGGATGACGACAATGCTTTCCGGGAGATTAAAGAGCGTACGGAATCCATTGGCGGCACGCGCCGCAGCCGACAACAAGGCAGGATCCGTCCACCCAAGATCCGGGGCAATGCGCTTGAGCGCCCGTAGAGAGCAAGCACCCGTCGAACCCAAGGCAATACGAGCGACGACTTCGGCCAAATCGGCGGGCTGTGGTCCAAGGCCAATATTGCCCCGCATCGCCTCAAGCAGCTCAGCCTTATGCTCTTCAAAATTACCCCGGCTCTCACGCTCCGGAAATATGCCGGACCAGCCCGCATCATCCTCGATCCACGCCTTCATTTCCGGATCGGCTTCGATCAAAGCTGGCGCCGCCCAGTACCAGCGCTCGTCCGGCCGTTGGCCCGGCTCGCCCGCCGGTAGCGTCTTTATCAGCTCGGCACAACGCGCCGTCGCCTCCCCGACAACGGCATCCAGCGATGGTGCCTGATCGCCGCCGAGCTCCAGAGCCAGACGCAATGGATCAATCTCGCGAGACAGCCGGGGTGTAGGCAGAATGCGGATCAACGCCGGCATCCCGGCGAGCCGACCCTGGGAATCACGATGGAATCGCAGCAACGGCCGAATCCGCTCGTAGATCGCCTTGTAGCCGATTTCCTGACCAGCCTCACCGAAGGACAGCCGCTGTGCCTCATACGAAACCAGGGTCGCGATGGCATCGGGCACGGCATTCCACGCGGAAAACACCAATTGCTTGGTAGGCTGACCAACCGTCGCCCAAGGTCCTTCGGGCCGGGTGTAATGCAGTGAAGGCGGCAACCAGAGCAGCTCCCACAAACCTAAACCTACGGTCTCTTCAATAAAAGCCCGGATACGGGGGTGACTCATGGAAAGCTGCTTGTACCCATTAATCTCCGTCTCGGACAGAGATCCGGTCTCTAGGGGCTCACTGATGGCCGCTCTCAGCGCCTTTGGTGGTTTATCTGAAATGCCATCAATCTTTCGACGAAGCTGGTAATCCCGCATGTAGCTCAACATGTAGGGCACCGATTTCCAGTATTCGATGGTGTCCCGCACACCCGCGCTGTGCGCTGCGCGATCCACGCTCCGGGCATAATCCAGATCATCCGGCTGGAGACCGAGCTCTTGCGGATAACTTTCCATCATCGAATCACGCTTGCGCGTTAACCCCACCCGCT
>SLLK01000178.1 GCA_007134115.1 Gammaproteobacteria bacterium
ATAGTTCGTCTGTCAGATACTCTATGATGTATTTGTGAGTTCCCTCCATCGTCAGATCAGCTCCGTGATACCGCTCTTCCTCTCGAAACAAAGGTCGGCAAACGTTTCGGAGCCGTTTGCTGACTGCACGGTTCGACCGTGAGTTCTCCGCCAAGCCATGGAACAACCTCTCGACCTGCAGAATAATGAAAGGGGCATCATCGCTATATGGCCGGTAAGAACAGGAGAAATACTATTTCTCGAAGTTACTCCTCGGAGTTCGCGCTCAGCGGCCGCGTACCGAATCGGTCGGTATCGAACGAGACGCCGTCTACGGTACCATCATCTGCCACCGTCTATCTCCGGAAACTAACGATTTTAGCGTCTCGAGATCGTGCGTTCGCATGATCGAGATACGCGGGATCGAAAACGGTCGTTCGAAATCAACGACATCCGACGCGACGACCGTAGCCGCCGTCTCGAATCCCGCTCCTGCAGCGATGCTCGAGACCTCGCGGTCGAAGGCGCCCGAAGGGTACGCGAAACTGTTCGGGGGTGTATCGATGAGGTCCGCGAGGGCGCCGCGCGATTCCTCGAGTTCTCTACGTACCCGCGAGCGCGAGACTGCCGTCAGATCCGGATGAGCCATCGAGTGCGCACCGATTTCTTGATCTCGCCGGTGAAGGTCAACGACGTCGTCTCTCGTCATGACGCGCTCGCCCTCGAACCGCTCGCCGAGTAATCCGGGGATGACGTAATGAGTCGCGGCCACTTCGTACTCCTCGAGGGCTGGAAGCGCGTGTTCAACCGTCGATAGGAGTCCGTCGTCGAAGGTGATCACTGCGGGTCGTGGCGGGAGTGTCCCGTTCTTCCATCGCTCCATCGCTTCCGAGATCGAGAGTAGATCGAACGTCCGGGACAACCATTCGACGTGGCGCCGAAACTGCGTCGGCGTGACGTCCCACGGTCGGGGATCACCGCTGATGCCGTGATAAAGGACGATCGGACAGCGCACACCTACCGGACGGTGCTGGCGTTTCAGTCCGGTTTGGTGGAATATCCTGTCGAGTACCCGACGACCGCCCTCTCGAATAACGGCCCGCCGTTTGTCTACTCTGTTCATCCATCCGAAGTTGCGTACTGGGTCTCTTAATTACTCGACTCCGTTTCGACTCGTCCCCCCCGGGTTGACCAACCGGAATGTAAACTACCGAACAAGCGTGAATCGGACGGATGACGGACCCCGGTGACCGGCTGATCACGTGTGGAGAGCCGTCGCTACGGTTAGCGATTACTCATGCATGTTCCGAACAGTCTCTAAAAACGAAGGTCTTCGGGTTCGTCTGTAATTCGCTGTCAGTACGATATACACCCGATTACGTCCAGCTATTAAGCAGAATAACAAAATAGTGCCGGCAGCATCTATGGACCTGTTTCATAGCAATGAGTCACTCGGAACCAGCGGTTTCAGTCGTCATTCCCTTCAGCCCGGCCTATACGCCGCCCGAAATGTTAGCAGACGCAAAACGATCCGCCGCCGAGCAGTCGGTTCCGACAGAGATTATCGTTGTAAACGATCGAGAGCAGCGCGGTCCCGCAGTGGCCAGGAACGCGGGACTCGAGCGAGCGGAAAATCGGTACGTCGCGTTTCTCGATGCGGACGATATTTGGGCCGGGGACAAACTCTCCAGACAATTGAGTCGAATGCGGACAACCGGTGCCGGGCTCTGTCTCGACGCGCCTCGAATGACGAGAGACGATTTCGTTTACGAACTCTTCGTCGGTGGACTCAACGAGATCATGTCCTCCATCGTCGTCGATACCGAACAGGTCGATACGAGGTTCGAAGAACGCCTCGAGCGGTGGGAGGATCACCTCTTTGCGCTCGAGGCGTCGTCCGCTGGCGTCTGTTTCACGCGAGAGACATTCGATGTTCGATACCATGAGACGAGCCTCTCGACGACGATGGACGATCCGTCGATCTACCTTCGGAACGGGAAACTTTATGTTTCCCTCGTCTCCGATCGCATCCCCGAGACGAGACCGTTCGTATACATATTTTACAAGCACATGTATTTTCTAACAGGTTTTTATCACCACCAGCGCGGTGATTACCGCAGGGCGCTCACGTACTTCTGGCGATCGCTCCAGATCGGCGTCTCCCCGTATCCGATCGCCGGAATTTTCGGCAGTTCGTTGTTTTTGTCCGGCTCGGTCGCGTTCGATACGCTGCGAAAGGCGAGCAAGCAGGTACGGCAGACCGACCGGAGTGACGCTTCCGGCGAGACTCGCGATTAGATTCCGTTAATCCGACAGTTCACAGGGACGAGTAACGAGAGACCGACTACAGACTGATGTTCTTCCGGATTGACGGTCCAATCCACTTGGTCGCCTGTTTTGGGAGTTTCTGCCACGCGTTCGAGAGCTGCTCGTACTTTCCGTCGTCCGGGTTCGGAAGCGCAACTGTGTCGTTGGGGAAGTAATGATAATCGTCGAACCAGACCTTCTCACCGCCCCAGCTTTTTTTGAAGGAGTAAACCCCGGTTCCCTCCCGCGTCCGGCCGAGCGAGTAGTTCAGGTAATCGTCGCGGGCGGCCTGTTCTATCGAATTCCACAGGAGCAGGCTTCCACCCTGGAGTTCGCGGTGCTCGTGATCGGACACGGATCCCCAGTGAAAACACGCGTCTCTGGAAAAAAGTACGATCTGTCCGTTGATCAAAGAGCCGTTGTATTCGACGAGATCGACGTCCATTCGATCTCCCAATCCCTCCCACAACTGTTCGAAAAACCCGAACGAGTGTGGCGGCGTTCCGAACTTCCGCATATTGTCGAGATAGAGGTCGTAGTACCGGCGCAGATCGGTGAGCGACATCGCCTGGCGCACCGTGAGATCGTTCTCCCTCGCGGTCCGGATGTGTCCTCGGCGAGAACTGTCCAACGCGCTCCATGTGCTGTCTGGATCGTCATCGTCCAGTTCGATTTCGAACGTGACGAACCGGTGTTTTTGCATGAACTCGGGTGTCGAAGTCGCGAGATCACGCCCGCGAAGGCTGACGAACGCCACGTTCAACTCGTCTGCCGTCTCGCGTATTCTCTTGAGCAGGCGGATCGTCGTCTCGGGAGGCGCGTCGTCGGCGAGAACAATCGATCCGTGCTCGCTGTAGGGCATCGAGACGAGTTTGTCACCGAACAGTTGACTCTTCATGTGAACGAACGGAACGACGCCGCGGAGTTCGCCGTTCTCGACTGCGCCGAGATACGTGGTTTCGTGACCGTAGCGCTCGCACAACTGTCCCCATTCCCACAGATCGAATACCGGTCCCGAGTGGTTACTGACGAACTGGTTCCATCGATCCGGATCCTGCACGCGTTCGATCTGCATGGCGGTGGCTTCCGACAGTATCGCAGATATAGACGGCAGGTAGTTTACTGAGTAAATCCGATCGATCCGACGGATCTAGATCGCGCGAATCGATACCGTTCGGTAAATCAGTAGTTAGGACGCGGTCCGACGAATCGGATCGTTCACGGCAGGCTATAGTACAGTCCTCTGTGAGATCAGATTCATCACGAGAGGAAGCGATACGTGATCGAAATGGAAGCAGAAGATTCTGGAGAGCGATCCTCTGATGACTGACGGTACTGAAACTGACGATTCGAGACAGTTTTCGTCGCGAGCGGTCAGCGTCGTCAACGACAGTAGTTCCGATGGAGAGACCGTTTTTTCGCGACATGCCGTCATCGCCACGGTCATCACTCTGGCGATCGTCTACTGGGCGAGCGTTCTGGGAACGAGCCTCGACGCACACGTCCTCTCCCTCCAGGTAATCGCCGGCGGAGCGCTTCTGATGATCGTCCCGGGGATACTGCTCTACTCGCTGTTCGATCGGTCCGACGGGTTCGGCGAGTTCGTTCTGTACTCGATCGGGCTCGGACTCGTCTTCGTCTCTGTCCTGATAGTGCTTCTCCAGTGGACGATCGGGTACTTCGTTCAGCCGCTGTCTTCGCCCGTTTTTCCGATCGCAGCGACCGTCTCGGTCCTCGTACTGGCCGCGGTGTCGACGCGCGGCTACCGATCGATTCGTCTCCCGGCCGTTTCCGTTACTCGCGGGGACGCCTCAACCGCCGTTTTGCTCAGTGCGCTCCCGGTGCTCGCCGTCGCCGCCGCTTACGTGTGGACCGTCTATCGGCGGAACGTACTCATGTACATCCTCGTGCTCGCAATTGCGATCGCCGTCCTCTCTTATCGGTTCCTCCCGGAACGACGGTATCCGCTCCTGATCGGGTCGATCGCGCTCTCCATGCTGTTTCACCGAAATCTAGCGACCCCGTCGCTGGTCGGGGCCGACGTCCAGTTACACTACTATCTCGCAGCGAACTACCAGGAGACAGGCCACTGGAACATTGGTCTGGCAGGAGAGAGCGCCTCGGTTCCACTCGTCACCGTGGCGCCGACCGTCTTTTCGATCGTGATGGGGACCGACCTCGCGTTCACATTTACGTTCGTCTACTCCTGTATCGTCGCTTTGCTCCCCGTGGCAGTCTACTACCTCGTGCGCGAGCCCTTCGGAACGAGGCCGGCGTACTTTGGC
>SLLK01000118.1 GCA_007134115.1 Gammaproteobacteria bacterium
GCGGGGGCGCGTCGCTATCAGCACCGCTGTATGGGAACGTTACCAGCCACCGCTGGCGCCGCGCGGGGCGGGGATTTTCCTGCACGCGGGGGCCGACGCTGCGGCGGTGCGTGCACAGCTGCGCCAGCTGGCTACACCGGATCTGCCGCTGCAAGTGCAGTCTCGGGCGGCGATTCGGGATGAATCCATGGCGATTTTTGATCGCACCTTCGCGGTGACCGGCGTACTGCGCACCATCGCCCTGATGGTCAGTGTGGTGGCGGTATTCGGCGCGTTGATGGCGCTGCATCTGGAGCGCCTGCGTGAACTGGCGGTGATGCGGGCTGTGGGTATGGGTGCGGGACAGGTGGCCGGGTTGACCATGCTGCAGAGCGCTCTGATGGGTGCTGTGGCGGCCCTGGCCTGTGTGCCGCTGGGGCTGGTGCTCAGTACTGTACTGATTGACGTGATCAACCGGCGCGCCTTTGGCTGGACGCTGGAGCAGTCGTTGCAGCCGGATGTGCTGGTGGGCGCCGCCGTCGTGGCCCTCGCCGCGTCACTGGCGGCTTCATTATGGCCGGCATGGCGCGCGGCGCGTCTGGAACCGGCGGGTCTGTTGCGGGGGGAATGATGCGCTGGCGAAGCAGGCAATGGGTCATCACGTTGACGATCGTTGCGCCGGTGCTGGCGGCGGCGGTCTACCTGGTCTTGTTTCAGACCGGCGACCGACCGGCGTCTTCGGCACTGACCGAAGCCCTGGGCGGGGATGATCTTGAGGGGTATGCCCGTGTCACCGGCCCGCGTGCATTGCGTTTCCCCGAGGATCATGGCCCGCATCCCGATTACCGCAACGAGTGGTGGTACTACACCGGTCAGCTCAGTGATGAGCAGGGCCGGGAGTTTGGCTTCCAGGTCACTTTCTTCCGTATCGCCCTGTCTCCGGAACCGATTCGCGAGCCGGCGCCGTGGCGTACGCGCCAGTTGTACATGGGGCATTTCGCGCTCACGGATATTGAGGGTGAGCGCTTTTACGCGTTCGAGCGATTTGCCCGCGGCACCGATGAACTGGCGGGAGCGCAGGCCGACCCCTACCGCGTCTGGCTGGGTGGCTGGCAGGCGCAGGCCCTGGCCCATACGCCCGATGAGGCCCTGTTTCCCCACCGGCTGAGCCTGGCCGCCGACCGGGTGGCCCTCGATGTGGTGCTGGACGATGTGCTGGGGCGGGTGGCGCACGGTGACAATGGTTACAGCCGCAAGGGACCGGGTCGGGGTGATGCGTCGATGTACTACGCCTATCCGCGCTTGCAGGCGGAGGGTCAACTGAGGCTGGGTGAAAAGCGCTATGCCGTGACCGGCACGGCGTGGATGGATCGCGAGTGGAGCACCAGCGTGCTGGCTGAACACCAGGTGGGCTGGGACTGGTTTGCACTGCAGCTGGACGACGGTTCGGCGCTGATGGTCTATCAGCTGCGCGATCAGGCGGGGCGTCCTGACGAGTTCGGTTATGGCGCGTACCTGGATGCCGGGGGGGTGGTGCAGCAACTGGCGCATGACGAGGTCGAGCTGGAAGTGGTGCGACGCTGGCGCAGTGACGAATCGGGCAGGCGCTACCCGGTGGCCTGGCGGCTGGCAGTGCCGCGCCTGGATTTGTCGCTGGCGATTGAGGCACGGCTGGACCACCAGGAATGGACGGCGACGGTGCCGTACTGGGAAGGCGCGGTAAGGATCAGCGGCGAGCGTCACGGCGAGACGGTATCCGGCCGCGGCTATGTGGAGCTGACCGGCTACGATTAGTTGCCGGGTCGAGCAGTCTGGTGCGGCGGGCCCGGTGCCAGTCGGCGGCGGTGTCGATGTCGTGCACGGCGTCCAGTATGGCGGGGCTGAGTCCCTGCACGGTGAGTCGTGTGCGGGTGGTGGCCATAACCCGTGGGGTGCTCCACGCCACGCCGCGAAACAGCGCCGCGCGGGGGGCGCGGGTGCCCACCAGGGCGTAACCCCCATCGGCGCAGGGTACGAATGCGGCATCGGCGTCTGCATGCAGCTGTGTCAGCGCATCAGCGACGCGCGATGGTCCAAGTGCCGGCGCGTCCGTGCCCACCACCACGGCGGCTTCGACCTGACGCAGGGTTGTGGCTAGCGCCATGGACATGCGACGCCCCAGGTGGCCCGTGTGCTGTTGCCTGAGGGTGACGCCGTAACGGCTGCGCCAGCGGTGAAAGAAGGCGCTGCGGGTGTGCGGGGTGCAGTAAACGGTGATCGGCGCCAGCCGTGCGGCCGCCAGTCGGCTGATGGTGAGTTCCGCCATGTGCCGGTAGGCGCGGGTGGCGGCGATGATGCCCAGCCCGCGCGCCAGCCGCGTCTTGACGCGGCCCGGTTGGGGCACGCGCGCAAAGACCACAATACGGGCCTGCGGGAAGCGGTAGGCATCGGTCTGTTTCATGAGGGTCCGCGATAGCGTCGGGCGAGTTGTACGGGGTCGGCGCCCAGAAAGTAGGCCAGTCGCAGACGCCACATGAGCAGGATGGTACGCAGGATGCCGGCCTGTTCCCAGCGCCGGCTGGAAGTAAGCAGCGGGCCCGGCAGACAGCGGGGGCGGGCGATGCGGCGCAGACGGGTGCACAGTTCAATATCTTCCATCAGTGAAATATCTGCATAGCCGCCGAGCCTCTGGAACAGCTCGCGACGTACAAAAATGCCCTGGTCGCCGGTGCAGATCCCGCTCAGCCGTGAGCGCAGGTTCATCGACCAGGACACCACCCGCAACAGCCAGGCGTCACCGCCAAGGCGGACGTCAAAACGACCCCAGGCCCCGCGGCCGCCGGCGACCGTGCGTATCTGGTGAAGCACGGGTGGCCCCGGCGGGCTGTCCGCATGCAGGAACCACAGCAGATCGCCGGTGGCCTTTGCGGCACCGACGTTCATCTGCGCGGCCCGACCGCGCGGTGCGGTGAGCACGTGGTCGCACCAGGGTGCGGCAAGTTGCGCGGTGCGATCCGTACTGCCCCCGTCGACGAGAATGATCTGGTGGCCCAGACGACGCAGCGGGTGCAGGGCAGCGAGCAGGGCGACGATGTTCGCCGCTTCGTTCAATGCCGGGATGATGACGGAAATACGCTGCATGGTGTGGCCCTGATTGCCGACGTGCATTTATTGGCTGCAGCCATTAGAATATCAGCCGCCCACGCCCGCGGGGTGGGTGAATGACAACGGGGCCGTAGCTCAGCTGGGAGAGCGTCGCGTTCGCAATGCGAAGGTCGGGAGTTCGATCCTCCTCGGCTCCACCAAATCACCGGGCCCGCGGGCCGGGCCCGGAGTTTTAAGGCAACGCTGATCTATTCGTCACGTCTCAGCGGGTCATGTCGCGTTCAGCTGCAAAGCCTGAGGCGCGACGAGTAGATCAGCGTTTCCTTGAGTGGTTAAGTTGAAGAGCGCAGCTTTGCTGCGCTTTTTTTGTCTGTGCGGCGTCGCCGCACACCGCCACCTTAATCACGAAATCACTCAACTACGCCGGGCCTATGCCCCGGTGGGAGTCCCTTATGGCGCGGGAAGAGCTTGATGCGTTGGTGGCGCAATCCGGTGCGGTGATTTTTCATTCCGGTCTGACTGATCTGGACGGTTTGCCGGCGGCTTTTGCCGATGCCGGTATGGCCTGTCGTCAGGTGGAACTGGGGATGGGTGATTCGCGTAATCGTGATCTGTTCCATGAGCTGCGTGAACACACCGGCCACGCCACATTGCCGCAGGTCTTCATGCATGGGGCATTTGTCGGCGGTCTGCGCGAGACCCGGGCCCGATTGCTTCTTGAGCATAGGGCCGCCCCCCCGGGTGCCGGCATGGCCGGTTACGCGGGGTTGTTGCCGTTTGCGCTGCCGCTGGTGATGATGGCGACCGGCGCGGTTGAGGAAGGCGTGCGGGTCCTGATCGCCTGGGCGGCGGTCATACTGTCTTTCGTCGGCGCCATTCACTGGGGCCTTGCTCTGGGGAACAGCGGAAGAAATACAGGCGTTTACGCGGCCAGCGTGGTGCCGGCCACGGTGGCGTGGGTGGCCTTGCTATTGCCGCCCGCCGCCGGCCTGGTCACGGTCGCCGGAGGACTGCTGCTATGGCGCGCATGGGAAGTGACGACCCCGGCCATCGCGCTTCCCCGCTGGTTCCGCCGCCTGCGCAATCACCTGACGCTGGGCGCCACACTATGCCTCGGCACCGCTGTAGTCTTTCTGCTCCAGCTCTGAGTCAGCCCCCTCTATGCTTAACTAATTAATACTTAATACGCCGGGCCTTCGGCCCGGAACTGGTGCCCCGGGCAGGATTGTCCGGCCCGTCCCTGGGCCGGACCCTTCGGGCTCCCTGCGGTCGCGCCACTTTGTTCCCGACAAAGTGGTTGAACCCGCTTGATTGATGAGGTCGCAGGTTCAAATCAGATGGCCGGGACTGTGGCGTCAACAAAGAGCGTGGCGGGAGTGCCGGAAATTGGTGCCCCGGGCAGGATTTGAACCTGCGACCTATCGCTTAGGAGGCGATCGCTCTATCCTGCTGAGCTACAGCGAGAATTGGTGCCCTTGGGGAGATTCGAACTCCCACAACTCAGA
>SLLK01000209.1 GCA_007134115.1 Gammaproteobacteria bacterium
TGAAGGATATTGTGGAAGCGACGGCGAGCGGCGAGCAGGTTCCGGGACACCTCGCGATCGTCATGGATGGTAACGGTCGCTGGGCCACGCAGCGGCGGTTGCCTCGCTACGCCGGCCATCAGGCCGGTGTCCGGGCGACGCGCAATATTGTGGAAGCCTGCGGCAATACCGGTATTCATACCCTGACCCTGTTTGCCTTCAGCAGCGAGAACTGGGCCCGCCCGGACCGTGAAGTGTCTTTTCTGCTGGATTTGTTTAACCGTGCCCTGGATCGCGAGGTCTCCAGTCTTGCCGACCACGGTGTGCGGTTGCGTTTTATTGGCGACCGCTCGGCGTTCCCGGAATCGTTGCGCCAGCGTATGGAAGCGGCCGAGCACAGTACGGCCCACAACCATGATCTGCACCTTGTGATTGCCGTTGGATACGGCGGCCGCTGGGATGTGTTGCAGGCGAGCCGAACGCTGGCGCGGCGGGTGCGGGACGGGGAGATGGCGCCCGAAGACATCGATGCCGATACCTTTGGCGCCGCCACGGCGCTGGCCGGGCTGAGCGAACCCGATCTGCTCATCCGCACTGGCGGTGAACGGCGCATCAGCAATTTCCTGCTCTGGCATCTGGCCTACACCGAACTGTACTTCAGTGACACCTTGTGGCCGGACTTCGACGTGGCGGCATTGCGCGCCGCGCTGGCGTGGTATGCCGGGCGCGAGCGCCGTTTTGGCCGCACCTGCGAGCAGGTTGACGAGCCGTCTGTGCCGGCGGCGACACGTCATGCTTAAGCAGCGTGTACTGACCTCACTGGTGCTGGTGCCACTGGTACTGGCGGCCATCTTTGCGTTGCCCTCGAAGTGGTTTGCAGTGCTCGTCGGCGTGGTGATCCTGCTTGCGGCGCTGGAGTGGTCGCGCATGATGCAGCATGCACCGCGTCTCTGGCAGTACCTTGCCGTGGTTGCCATGTTCGCGGGTATTGTTGCTTTGTATGCCCTCTATGCCTGGTCTCCCGGACCCGTGGGTAGCGGTGTGGTGATCGCCGGCGCGGCGTGGTGGCTGATCGTGACCGCCTGGGTGTTCTACTATCCCGCCGGTCTGCCCTCCGGTCGTGTGTTGCCCCTGCGCAAACTGCTGGCAGGCTGGTTGCTGCTGGTGCCGGCATGGGCCGCAGTGTCCGTTTTGCACGCGCGGGGCGATACCGGGCCGTCACTGGTGCTGCTGTTGTTCGTGATTGTCTGGGTGGCCGATATTGCCGCGTATTTTGCCGGACATGCCTGGGGTCGTCATCGTCTGGCACCGCACATCAGTCCCGGCAAGACTGTCGAGGGCGCGGCGGGCGGCGTGCTGGCGTCAGTGCTCGTCGGGCTTGCCGGCGGCGCGTTGCTGGGTGCGTCCGGAGCGGCGCTGGCGGCCCTGGCTGTGCTGGTATTGATCGTGGCACTGGTGTCCATCGTCGGTGATCTGGCAGTGAGCATGTTCAAGCGCCACAGCCAGATCAAGGACAGTGGCGGCCTGCTGCCTGGTCACGGCGGATTGCTCGATCGTATTGACAGCCTGATGGCCGCCGCCCCGGTCTTTGTGTTCGGACTGGATCTGCTCGGGTTGTTTGCGTGATCGGAATCAGCATTCTCGGGGCCACCGGCAGTATAGGGTTGAGTACGCTGGATGTGATCGACATGCATCCGGATCGTTTTACGGTGGTGGCGCTGACTGCCCATCGTGATGTGGAGGCGATGGCCGCGCAGTGTTTGCGGTACCGGCCGCAACTCGCAGTGATGGCGGATCCGGAGGCGGCGCGCCATCTGGCCGATGTGCTTGGCGCGCGTGTGCCGGGTACCGAAGTGCTGGGGGGCAGCGAAGCAGTGGCCGAAGCGGCCCGGCTGCCAGCGGCGGACTACGTGATGGCGGCTATCGTGGGCGGCGCCGGCCTGATGCCCGCGCTGGCGGCGGTGCGCGCCGGCAAGCGGGTACTGCTGGCGAACAAGGAAGCGCTGGTGATGACCGGCCATCTGTTTATGGATGAGTTGAGCCGGTGCGATGCCGAACTGCTGCCCATCGACAGTGAACACAATGCCATTCTGCAATGTCTGCCACAGACGCGGGTGTCCGGTGTGGCCCCCGACGGTGTGCGCCGCTTGCTGCTTACCGCCTCGGGTGGCCCCTTGCGCGAGTGGCCGTTAAACAACCTGAATGAGGTGACCCCCGCACAGGCGTGCGCCCATCCCAACTGGAGCATGGGGCGCAAGATTTCGGTGGATTCGGCCACCATGATGAACAAGGGCCTGGAGGTGATAGAGGCATGCTGGCTGTTCGGGCTGGAGGCCTCGCGCATACGTGTGCTGGTGCATCCGCAGAGCGTGGTGCATTCCATGGTGGAGTACGTGGACGGCTCGGTGCTGGCGCATCTGGGACATCCGGACATGCGTACGCCCATCGCCCACGCCCTGGGTGCGCCTGAGCGCATCGCTTCGGGGGTTGCGGCATTCGATCCGGTGGCTGCTCCACCGCTGGTTTTTGAAGAGCCGGAGAACGCACGATTCCCGTGTCTGGCGCTGGCTACGCAAGCGCTGGCCGAGGGCGGCAGTGCGCCGGCGGTATTGAACGCAGCCAACGAGGAGGCGGTGGCCGCGTTTCTCGACGGCGAGTTGAAGTTTACCGCCATTGCAGCGGTGATTGAGCATACACTGTCGTACCTTGATGCGGGTGAGGCACACAGCGTGGAAGCGGTGCTTGAGCTGGACCGTCAGGCGCGGGCGCTGGCCCGGAGTGAAATCAGGAGGCGCGCCTCATGAATACGGTATTGATGGCAGTGGCGGCGTTTGTGGTCGCGGTGGGCGTGCTGGTGACCATTCACGAGTACGGCCATTTCTGGGTGGCCCGTCGACTCGGGGTCAAGGTGCTGCGCTTCAGCGTCGGTTTTGGCGCGCCCCTGTGGCAACGCGTGGCGGCTGACGGGACCGAGTATCGTATCGCCGCCATACCTCTGGGCGGTTATGTGCAAATGCTTGACGAGCGTGAGGCGACGGTCGCGCCGCACGAGGTGCATCGGGCCTTTAATCGTCAGTCGTTGTGGCGCCGCAGCGCTATTGTGCTGGCGGGTCCGGCGGCCAACTTCCTGTTTGCAGTGCTGGCGTACTGGCTGATTCTGGTGATCGGGGTGACCGGTGTGCGACCGCTGATCGGCGAGGTCAGCGTGGACAGTGCCGCCGACCGCGCAGAGCTGCGCCGGGGCGATCTTATCCAGCGTATCGACGGGCGCGAGGTGAACACCTGGCAGGACGCCGGCATGGCCCTGGTGGATGGTGCGGTGGACGGTCGTTCAGCGCAAATTCAGGTGCGTGGGGCCGATGGTGAGCGCCGTTCGCTGGTGATGGACCTGTCCGCCGCGGGGCGCCTGGAAGAGCCTGGCCGGTTGTTGCCTGACCTGGGCATAGAACCCTATCGACCACAAATCGATGCGGTGCTTGGCGAACCCATGCCGGAGGGGCCGGCGCGTGAGGCGGGCCTGGTACCGGGCGATCGCATCACGGCGCTGGATGGTGAAGCCATAGCCGGCTGGGAAGAACTGGTCGCCGGCGTCCGGCAGCGGCCCGGCGCCACCGTGCGTCTGCAGGTCGAGCGGGCATACGGGCGCGAGACGGTCGCCGTGACACTGGACCGGCAAGAGCGCAACGGTGAGGAAATCGGTTTTCTGGGCGCCACACCCGAGGTGCCGGAAGGTTTGTGGGATCGGCTCTATACCGTCGAGCGCAAGGGGCTGCTGGCGGCAACCCCGGCGGCATTTGTGCGCACGGCCGAGTACACCGGGCTGACATTGCGGTTGCTGGGTCGCATGGTCACGGGCGATGTGTCCTTGAAAAACATCAGCGGTCCCATCAATATTGCGTCCTACGCGGGGCAGTCGGCGAGTATCGGACTGGTCTCGTTTCTCGGTTTTCTGGCCATTGTCAGTATTAGCCTGGGGATCATCAATCTGCTGCCCATTCCCATGCTGGACGGCGGCCACCTGATGTATTTCCTGGTGGAAGCGATCAAGGGCAGCCCGGTTTCTGAACGCACGCAGATCGCCGGTCAGCAGTTCGGCATACTGGCGCTGATCGGGCTGATGAGCCTTGCGCTGTATAACGATATTGTCCGCCTGGTGGGCTAGGTAGCGCACCTCGCGCAACGTTATGATCCCCGCCGGCGAGTGCCGTGGCGGGTTGCACGATTATATAAGGGGTTACCTTTGTCTTATGGCCGCCGCATAACAACGTGCTGCATTCTGGCGTTATGGCTATGGCTGGCGGTTGCTGCCCCGGCTGCGGCGTTTGAGCCCTTTACGGTGCAGGATATCCGTTTCGAGGGGCTGGAACGCATCGAGCGCGGTCGCGCGCTGAATCACGTTGATCTGAATGTGGGCGACCAGCTTGATCGCGACAGATTGCGGCGTGCTATCGAGAGCCTGTTTCGCTCGGGCTATTTCAGCGATGTGTCAGCCTTCCGTGAGAACAACGCGGTGGTGTTCGAGGTTGCCGAGCGCCCGGCCATTGCCAGCGTGTCCATCACCGGCA
>SLLK01000175.1 GCA_007134115.1 Gammaproteobacteria bacterium
CTTTGAGGTTTTCTTACAAATTACCCCCTTAACATTTTTTAATTTTCTTCCAAACATAGTTGAACTGAATTTTCTTTCATAACAATTTTCAGAAACCCAATCAGTATATATATCAAATAAATCTTTCGCATTGAATTCAAGATCGTCGTTCCATAAATTTCCTGATGAATCTTTCAATTCCCCACTTCTAATTTGATCAACAAATATTTCAATTTGAGGTTTTGATTCTTCAAGTAAATCTTCATGTTCTTCTGTTTCTAACATAATAGGTTTGACACAATCTCTATTCATCAAATAATTTCCAATTTCAGTCCCCATTTGTTGACCATTGAATTTTACTGTTTTATGAAATTTAGTCCACATATCATAATCCTTACAATATTTATCTGAACATCTGAAGATCGTATATCTTCTATCAGATTGCTCAATTTTAAGACTTGATATGTTATTTGTAGTTAATACTATATTCAAATAATTTTCCACTGTTTCTTGATCTTTATATTTCTTTTCAATTTTAATAGTTTCATCTGTAATATATGATTTCAAAGTATCCCAACTCACATGCCAGTTTCCACTAATAGAAATTTCGTCAATCCAATACATAATCCTTTCACACAAATCACCGTTGAAATTCTTTGTAACTCGGCTCAAATCATTTGCTTTTTCAAATAAACCTTTTCCATAAATATAATTTCTAAAGAAATCTAAAACAGAACCTTTTCCACAACCTTGATCTGAATTTAATACCAATGCGACTCCTGTTTTTGTTTCCGGGTATTGAAGTGTATGGCTTAACCAATTTAAAGTCCATTCATATTTTTCTTTGTCTGAATCACACCAAACTTCGTAAATCAAATTAAGAATCATTTTTGAGTTTTCACTCAAATCTTTTGTTTCAGGATATTTTTCAAATTCAAATCCTAAAAAGGTGTTGAAATAATTTTCAGGTAGATTACCACCTGGATAAAAACCCATTCCTCTGTAAACAAATCTTTTGTCCTTGATTAAAGGTAGATATCCTGAAATCGGTTTATTAATTATTTTACCATCTATTTTGTATTTGACTTCACAATCCTTATTTTCTCTTTTGAAATCTGACCATTTTTGAACCCTCAAAGGAGTTGAATCATCTTTATAAACAACACAAGGCGTTCCTTTTTTAATTATTCGTATACATTTTGAAAGTTCTTTGACCATGAATTCATAAGCTTCATCTGAACTTTCAAAGATTCTACCCGTCATCTTTCTGTTGTAGTCTCCAATAATGTAATCTGATTTAAGGTCATACATTCCAAACTGCTTTGATTTGAAATTATCTTTCCTCCATTCCAAATATTCACTTTTTGAAACTCCCTTCTTCAATTTATTAATCAAAAATCCAAAGGCTGAATCTTTATATTTTTCTCTATCAGTGTTTGAAACCTTTTCCATTATCTGTGTTGATTCACCGGGTTTGTATTTTGAAATGTCTTGAGAAGACCAAAATTCCATAATAGATGAATCAACTCCACAAATTTCAGAAAAGAACAAGATTTTATTCCAACTTTCCCAATCTGATGGTAGTGGTATTTTTGAAACAAAGTTTTCAAAATCAAATTCTTTAGGTATTTTAGTACTATAATTTTTTTCAAGATTTGGTTTATATGGAGGGTCATAAAACAGGGGGTCTTCAGGTTCATTCAAATTAATTTGTAAATCTCCTATGTCAGCCGTAATACAATATTTTTTTAAATTTTCAACTGTTATTCCACCTTCAATAGGATAATAAACTCCTTTTTCCTTTCCTTCTTTCTTTAAACTACCAATCAGTCTTAAACTTGAAGCTGATTCATCAACAGGAAAACCTTTGTTTTTTAGAATTTTAAAAACCTTTTTCAATAGGGGATATTCAGTATGAATACAAGGATAAATAATAACTTCTTCATTGTTTTCTAAAATTTCTTTAGCATAGAAAAAATGAACATGACATTTAGTTTCATCTTTTGAATTAAAAAGAATATCATATTTTATTGAGGTCTTCTTCAATTCAATCTCTTTTCTGTAAGAAAAAATGAAATGATTTATAATTAATTCAATAAACTCATTGATAATCAGATCTAATTCTGTTTGTCCATTTTTCAACCCTTCAATATCTAAAAATAATCTTGTAATCTTAACATGAGGTCTTTCACTAATAAATAATTCTTCTCCATTATTATAATCTTTAACATAGGCTTTAAAAAAACCATCTCTATCATCTTTCCAATTAAAACATCCAGTTTTTTTTTCAGGTCCCATTGAGGTACATGTAAAAGGAGTTCCTTTGACTACTCTATATTTTTCAATTTCCATTATTGTTATTTACTATTATATTTTATAGTTTTAAATCATTTTTTACTTATCTGTTTTAGATAAGTAAAAACTCATTTTTATTATACTTTAATCAAATTGTTCTCCTGAATGAATTTAATTAAAAATTCAGGGTCTGATTTAAGTCTCTCAAGCTGCTCTTCCTTCTCTTTACGTTTTTGTTTATACTCTTCGGCTTTTTCCCTTGCGTATTTCCTTAAATAATCTTTATTTTTATCTTTCCATCTCTTATTCCATTCCGCTCGTTTTTGTTTGTTATATTCCTCTGTATGATAAACTCTCGGTCTCCCCCTTTTCCTTTTAATAATTTTTTCAGTATCCATTTTAGTTACTTAATAGTAATTATTATTTATATTTAGTGAAATATGTTTATATCATTTTTTCTTCTTTGAAGAAAAGCTTATCGTTTTAGGGTTTATAAATTCCCTTTCAACAAGTTTGTTTTCTTTCAAACACTTACTCAAATAATAAAATTTATAATTCATACAACATTGTTGAACAACATCAGGTTTATAATTACTATTAATATAATAGATATCTGTTAAAGTAGGGTTATCTCCAATTTCAATCAACAAACTCTCTATTTTCTCAAAATCCATTTATTAATAATTAAGAAAATTTTTTATTTTACACAATAATAAATGGAAGAATTAATACATATTGATGATATAAAGGATGATGGATTATGGTTTTGTATTGAATGTGAACTCTTTCGTCCTCCTGAAAACTTTAACAAATTAGGTTCTTTGTGTAAATTTTGTTTAGATAAACATATTTTGAACGTTACAAAATTCAGTAAATTAACTCCTGATCAACAGAATAAAATTAGAACCTACTACACTGTTGGGATTCCTAAAACCGAGATCGCCCGCAGGTTGGGTATCAAACAACATATTATTACAAGGTGGTTTCAACAAGGTAAAATTACTCCTTTAGAAACTCCTTTTTTTAAAACCAGTTATTCAATACACCAGCCTTCGTTGTGGTGTAAAACCTTTTTAGATCTTCCAGTTGAAAAACAAGAAGAAATTAGTAAAGCTTTCAGTAAATATGAGAAAGGTTATAAACAAGGAAAGAAAAAATCTACAGAGAAACTACTTGAAATTTGTAACAGAAATGGTGTCAACAAAACTCAACTTGAAGTATGGTTGAGTAGGAAAAAAAAATATGTACCCCATTATGAAGTATGGGAAAGCCAACAACTTTAAAGATGACCTTTGGTCATCCCTCAATCAAAGATTGAGGCCTAATTTTATTACTCAAAGTAATAAAATTTAAATAAAGGTTAATCCAGCAACTAACCCACTTCCTGTCAATCCAACTCCTTTTTTAATTAGTTCTCCTCCTTGTGTTGAAGTAGCAAAAGTTAGAAATAAAGCTCCTAATATAAGTGGTGAGTTTTCAACTGCCCTTGTTTCAATTCGTGCCCATTTTTTATCCTCTTTTGAACCAAATATAGCTTTGTAGATTTCAGTTATGCTGTTAAAGAACGCCATTTACTAATTAATTTTATTTTATTAATAACTTTTAGTTAAAGAGTAAAAATATTTGAAATTCCTAAACTCATTGTGAGCTTACTGAGATCGTGAATAATTTTTACTGCGGTTATTGAAGGATCTTTAGAAACTAATACAAAACCCAAGCGTACAAGCTCAATAATAAATGCTCGGTTCAAAATCGCATGCCACCAGAAGATTGAAGGTATTTCTAAATGATTGATTATCGGCCAATCGTACATATTTCTCGCAACATAGTCTCCAAATATAAAGGTTACATAATCCCAAAAATTTAAGTCCAAAACATTTCCTTTTGTCATTTGATCCACAACCAGCCATACACCGGTATCAATCATAATTTTTTCAAAATCGTGTAAAACATAATCAACAATGGTCCCATCGTGCTTACCTTCTCCTGAAGATCCATGGTGATCCTTTCTTCCTCCGTGAGCCATGTCCTGTCTCATTCTCATTCCCCTTCTTATTAGAAAGTCGGCTGATGCAGGGTGTTTTGATTGAAGTTTTAACCATTTATCGGCTAATTCTTTCTTTTGTTCATCAACCCATTCATCAGCCTTTAAATGCCTCCACTTTTCCTTAGCCCATGACTTTTCCTTGTGTTCTATCCATTTCCACGGGTGATTATGTTGAAGA
>SLLK01000235.1 GCA_007134115.1 Gammaproteobacteria bacterium
AGGATGCGCCGCGCGCCGTCGGAACCCGCGCCGCCGGCCTGTTCGAACAGCAGGCAAACGGGGTTGGCCTCGTACATCAGCCGCAATTTACCCGGCTTGCGTGGTTCGCGGGTGTCGCGGGGGTAAAGGAAAACCCCGCCACGGCTGAGAATGCGGTGGGCGTCGGCGACCATGGCGCCCACCCAGCGCATGTTGAAGTTGCGCTCGCGCGGCCCCTCGCTGCCGGCCACGCATTCTTCGATATAGCGTTTTACCGGTGGCTCCCAGAAGCGCCCGTAGGAACTGTTGATGGCATACTCCCGGGCCTGCTCGGGCATCGTCACCTCGCTGCGGGTCAGTACGAACTCGCCGATGCTGCGGCTCAGTGTGAAGCAGTGTACGCCGTGGCCCACGGTCAGCATGAGCATGGTGGCCGGGCCGTATACGACATAGCCTGCGCAGACCTGTTGCGTACCCGGCTGGAGGAAATCGCCGGCGGTGGCCGGGCGGCCGGGTTCCGGATGCGGCAGCACGGAGAAGATGGTGCCGATGGAGTTATTCACGTCGATATTGCTGGAGCCGTCCAGCGGATCAAACAGCAGCAGGTAGCGCGCGGCACTCAGATCGCCGGGGGGTATCTCGATATCGTCCATTTCCTCGGAGGCCATGCCGGCGACGCAGCCACGCCAGCCGTTCATTGCCAGCAGTATATCGTTGGCAATAATGTCCAGCTTTTTCTGCGTCTCGCCCTGCACATTCTGTTCTTCTGTGGTGCCCAGTACGCCCCCCAGCGCGCCGCGATCAACGCGATCGGAAATGACCTTGCTGGCGCGCACGACATCTTCGATCACGGTGATCAGGCTGAGATCGCCAATCACGCCCGCGCGGCGTTGTTCGGTGAGAAACTCGGACAGGGTTTTCTGGGTGTGCATGAGGCTCAATCGCCGGTTGTTCCCTATTGGTGGCGAATCTTATCAAGCCCGGCGGTTGCTCGCGACCCCCGCGGCCGCCGTCAACTAATTCACTTCGCGCAGCTTCTCGCGGATGCTGGCCAGTTCGACTTCGAGTCCCAGTTCCCATTGCTCGTTGCAATACTCCAGCAGCGGCAGGGTGTTCTGCGCCAGATCGCCCGCGTAGGCCAGGAGCGCCCCCGGCTCATCGCGCTCCAGCATGGCCAGCGCTTCGTCTACCGTCGGGCAGCGCAACACGGATTCATCAATCTCCAGTGCCGTTGCCGAGCCGGCCTGTTCGCAACGCTGGACGGCGAGTTCCAGAATGTTGCGAAAACTCTCGCGGGGCTTTTCCTCCAGCGCGACGTGGCCGGTCTGCAATCGCAAGGGCGCTATCGTCTGTTCATCGCCCAGCGCGTCTTGCAGCCGTTTGCTCAACAGCGCGGCGCCGTGAGCATCTGTTTCATCAGCCAGGATGGCAAAACGACGGGCATTCAACGGCGCCAGCAGGTCCGTATCGCGCAGCGTGCGCAAGAGGACGGAGCTGACCTGCTGGTGCAG
Organism: Gammaproteobacteria bacterium; assembly: GCA_007134115.1. GTDB lineage: Bacteria > Pseudomonadota > Gammaproteobacteria > UBA5335 > SLRW01 > SLLK01. The sequence goes on from SLLK01000235.1 coordinate 1,491, forward strand.
CGCGTCATCTGCCGGGCTATCGTCTTCACGGCTGAAGTCAAGCACCAGGATGGCCGCCGAGCTGTGTTCCTCGCGGCAGCGCGCCAGTGTTTCCTCGCCCTGGAGCAGCAGCGACTGATGATCCGTGAGGGTGGCTTCGTCACGTTTTTTGGGGGTGGATGCCTTGTTGCGCAGGCGCGCGAGCATGGCGCTGACATTTTCCCGCAGGTTTTCACCTGACAGCGGTTTGGTGATGAATGAATCGGCGCCGCAGGCGAATGCTCGCATGCGCGTGATCTCGTCTTCCACGCCGGTGATCACCACGATGGGCAGGTGCGGGCCGGCTTGACCACTGCCCGCGTCGCGTATCTTCACGATCAGGTTGTAGCCATCCATGCGCGGCATGGCGATATCGGTGATCAGGATGTCGAAGTCATGTTCGCCCGTGGCCAGTAACTCCCAGGCTTCCATGCCGTCGCCCGCTTCGGCGCACTCATAATCTGCCTTGAGGAAGCGTTTGATGGATTCGCGCATGACCCGGGAATCATCAACGATAAGAACCCGTGGTTTTGTTGACTGCTGCTCTGCCATGACTCTTCATCCTCCGGCGCGCCGAGCGGGCCCGTCCCGTATCGTAGCGCCCGGGTCCTCGATGGTGCCCACTGCGACTCTGCTTGATGCATGATAGCGCGGGCCGCCCCGGCTGACACGGCATACGGGTGTTGAAGCCGTGTGGTACACGTTATAATGTTACGTGTAATTACGGCAACAGTCAGGTTGAGGGATCCGGGCCCTGGCGGCGACGGCTACACCACATTGGAGCAGGATGGTGACGGACAGCAAAAAGTCTGCCGAGCGGGAATGGATGACAATTGAACAGTTGTCCTTTGAAACCGGCGTGTCCACCCGGAACATCCGGGCTTTTCAGAGCCGGCGGTTGATGCCTCCGCCCAACATGGTGCAGCGCACCGGTTATTATGACGCTGGCCACGTGGCGCGGGTGCGGTTGATTGTCAGCCTGCAGGAGCGCGGATACTCGCTGGCCGGCATTGGCGATCTGCTTGAAGCCTGGGAAAAAGGCCGCAGTTTGCACCACCTGATTGGTTTCGAGGAAGTGTTGACCTCGCGCTGGAAAAAGCGCAACGGACTGCTGACGCGCGAGGAGTTGCTGGAGTTGCTCGGCGGCGTGGAGCCCCAGCGAGCGGATGTGGAACTGGCCGAAAAGCTGGGGCTGTTCTGGCGGGAAGGCGATAAATACCGCGTGGCGCGTCCCGACCTGATGTTCTTTGGTACCGAGGCCTTGCAAACAGGCTTACCGCTGAGCGCGGGCCTGAAGGAGCTGGCCAATATTATTGCGGACAGCCACGTCACGGCGGAGCGTTTCGTCAATCTTTATCTGGACAACTTCTGGAAGCCGTTCGTCAAGGACGGTATGCCTACAGAGCGCGTGGAAGAAGTCACCCAGGCCCTTGATACGTTGCGCCGCGTGGCCCTTCAGATTGTATACGAGGCAACCGAAAGCAGTCTGGAAGAGGCTATAGAAGAGAAGACGGCAGAATTGTTTCCCAAGTCCGGGCAGCAAGACGAGAAGTAGGGCGCCCCTGCTTCATCCCATCGCTGGCTGTTTCAACGGGCATGGCGCTACGCAGTCACCGCTGCGGTCCGGCGGCGTGTCCCTTTTTCGATTTTGTTGCTTCCCGCTCATACAGCGCAGTCGCTGTACTCCCGAAGTAAAAAATAAGGGCCCGGATCAACCGGGCCCGCATCCCGAAGCCCGATGCCGAGTCCGCCTCGCGGCGTGTCGGTTGCTCCGTCCCTGGGGGTAGGGGAGGGGGCAGGACGGCGCAACCGATATTGCCTGGCGTGAGTGGCAGGCTTCAGTAGATGAGATGGTAGGTGCGGGCCGGTAAAATATCAAATTTATTGATATTATTATATCAATAGCTATTGCGTATCGATTTTGCGCATTTTCGCGGTCGTGCGTCGGGCTTCGGCCGCCGCGGAGATAGCAGCGTATTCGCCTTCATTAGCGTACGGGCGCTGCCTTGCCACGTTTAAGTGGGTACCTTGCTGGTTCGCGGTGTTGAAATAGTCATGCCGCCAATGTAAGTTTCGCTTCATCGTCACGAGGGGTTTCAGCAGTGACGCGAACACGGTAGGGAGCGCCATCTTTATGTTTATATCCCGTCCAGGCCGCTTAGCGGCCCTTTCCATTATCCTTCTGTTCCTTGCCGGTTGTGGCGGTGGCGGTTCCTCTGCGGGCACCAGCCATAGCGGCGATGGCGGCAGCGGCAGTCCCAACGAAAGCGATGGCGGCACCGGCGGTGGCGGCAGCGACACCGACGCCGGTGATGGTTCCGATAGTGATTCGGGGGGCGGTGACGACAGCGGCGATTCAGACGCGGATGACGGGATGAGCGGGTTGTCGGCCCATGACCGCGTGGCCGCCCGTTATCTGCTGGTCGGCAAGACCTTTGCGCTGCGCGATGAAGCCATTACCGCTACGCTGAACGCGATGGGTGATCCCCTGCACTTCAATGCTCCGGATTTCTGTGACAATCCCAATGGCACGGCGATGCTGGATATCCGCCAGTGGCAGCCTGGTGGCAGTCTGTTCGAAGGCAAGCTGAATACCTACGATGTGGCCGCTCTGGACCTGGATGACTGTGCCCATGAAGAGCGCCTGGTCACCGGTTCTGTGCTTTATGCCACAGGTGAAGATCAGGGGTTCGCACGTGGCTCGGGTCTTGCGAGTGGTCGTCCGGCGGCGCCGCTGTATTTCTTCCGGTTCGGCAAAGACCGCAACCAGCCGTTGCGCGTGGAAGATGAAGACGGCTTCCACGAGTTTCATGCGCTGGTGCATAACAGCACCCACCGTAGCGGTGCCCGGCAGGAGCGCGGCAAGCTCGACTACTGGTTTACCGACGGCGATACCGAGCGCAGCCAGCGTATCGAGGGCTATATGGGTTTGCCCTGGTATACGCTGCGGAT
>SLLK01000026.1 GCA_007134115.1 Gammaproteobacteria bacterium
AAGCGTATCCGGATACGGTGAAAAGTCGCAACGCCGAGGCTGACTTGCTGGCAAAGCCCCGAAGGGCGGGCCCTGTTGCGCCCATCTGCGGCATTGCTGTGCACCAGCCTTCCCTGCGCGCAGCGCCTTGCAGCTTCAACGCGACAGGACCCGCTGAGACGTGACGAATAGATCAGCGGTTCCTTCAGTGTTCGGCACTTTGGCCGATGCGCGGCGATTATACCGGCTATACCGGTCCACTGCCCCCGCTGTGGCTACATCACTGCGGAAAAAGCTTTATCCTGCGCAGACGCGGTGGAAACAGGAGTGCATGGTCGATGAGTGAGTGGAGTGTGGAGCGGGCACGACAGCTCTATAACATCGCGGAGTGGAGCGAGGGTTACTTTGATGTGGCCGCCGATGGTCAACTGGTGGCGCGCCCCCGGCGCGATGCGGCGCGCGGTGAGATTGGGCTGGGCCAGTTGGTCGCCGATTTCTCTGCGCACGACCTGACCCTGCCGGTGCTGGTGCGGTTCGTGGATGTGCTCAGCGATCGCATTGACGCCATGAGCGGCGCCTTTGCCGAAGCCATGGCCCAGCACGGTCATGCCGGAAGGTATACCGCGGTGTATCCGATCAAGGTCAACCAGCAGCACGCGGTGATCGAGCAGATCGTGCGTTACGGTGGCGAACGCGTGGGCCTGGAAGCGGGCAGCAAGCCCGAACTGATGGCGGTGCTGGGGCTGGCCGCGCCGGGCAGCGTCATCGTCTGTAACGGTTACAAGGACAGCGAATATGTGCGCCGCGCACTGATTGCCCGCCGGCTTGGCCACCGCGCCTTTATCGTGGTGGAGAAACTCTCCGAGCTTGATCTGATCGTGGAGGAGGCGCGTTCGCTGGACATCACGCCCTTGCTCGGCGTGCGGGTACGCCTGGCCAGCATTGGCAGCGGAAAATGGCAGAACACCGGCGGTGAGAAATCCAAGTTCGGCCTCTCGGCCAGCCAGGTGCTGACCGCAGTGGAACGGCTGCGCGAGGCCGGGCTCGCCGACAGCCTGCGGTTGTTGCATTTCCACATGGGCTCCCAGATCGCCAATATTCGCGATATACAGCGCGGCATGCGTGAGGCAGGCCGCTACCTGGCCGAACTGCATGCGCTGGGCGTGTCGCTCGATTGTGTGGATGTGGGGGGCGGCCTGGGTGTGGACTACGAGGGGACCCGCTCACGCAGCCACTGTTCGGTGAACTACAGTCTGGACGAATACGCCAACGCCGTCGTACGCGGTCTGTGCGAGGCCTGCCTCGAGCACGACCTGTCGCAGCCGGATATCATCACCGAGGCAGGCCGTGCGATGACCGCCCATCACGCGGTACTGATTACCCAGGTGACGGATGTGGAAGTGCCGGGTGTGGAGGGCGAACCTGACGCGCCGGAGGCCGATGACCCCTTGATTCTGCAAGACCTGTGGGAAGGTCTGCGCAATGCGCATCGCCGTTCGCCGCTGGAGATCTGGCATGACGTGGGTTACTGGTTGTCCGAGGCGCAGACGCTGTTTACCCACGGCGGGTTGAGTCTGGCCCAGCGGGCACGGGCCGAACAAATGTATACGGCGATCTGCCTGAACCTGCGCCAGCGGCTGGATCCCGCCAATCGCGCCCATCGCGAGGCGCTTGATCAGCTGGATGAGCAACTGGCGGTCAAGTATTTCTGCAACTTCTCGCTGTTCCAGTCACTGCCCGATGTCTGGGCTATCAACCAGATCTTCCCCATCATGCCGTTGCAGCGCCTGCTTGAAGCGCCGCGCCAGCGCGGGGTGATTCAGGACCTGACCTGTGACTCCGACGGACGCATTGACCACTACGTTGATGAACAGGGCCTGTCGGCGACACTGCCGTTGCATCTGCCACTCCCCGAAGAAGATTACCTGGTGGGTTTTTTCCTGGTCGGGGCCTACCAGGAAATCCTGGGTGACATGCATAATCTCTTTGGCGATGCGGATGCCGTCAACGTGGAAGTGGATGATGCGGGCTGGCGCCTGGTGGCGCCCGAGCGGGGAGATTCTGCGCAGGATCTGTTGTCCTACGTGCATTTCCGGCCGGAAGAGCTGCGTGCAACCTACCGCAAAAAGATTGCTGCTGCAGATCTGGATGACGGCCAGCGCGAGCAGTTCCTCGCCGAGCTTGAGTCGGGCCTCGAAGGCTACACTTATTTGAAGAAGCGCTGAGCAAGGGCTGGAGCAACGCGGCCGGCCGTCGGCGTGAACACGGGAGCAGTCAATGCGTACGGGGTTTACAGGGCTGGGCGCCATGGGCGCGCCGATGGCCACCAACATTCACGCAGCAGGATACCTGCATACCGTATGGAACCGCACTGCGTCGCGCGCCCGGGCGCTGGCGGACGAACTCGGCTGTGCCGTGGCCGGGTCGCCGGCGACGCTGGCCGCCGAATGCGACCTGGTGGTTGTGTGCGTGGCCGCTGATGCGGATTTGCTGGAGGTGGTTGACGCGCTGGCCCCGGGGCTGGCCCCGGGCAAGGTGGTCGTGGACTGTTCCACGGTCTCGGCGGCGACTGCCGTGAGCGCAGCCCGGCGCGTGCAGCAGCAGGGCGCCGCGTTCATGGATGCCCCGGTTTCCGGTGGCACCGAGGGTGCCCGTCTGGGCAAGCTGTCGATGATGGCGGGGGGCGAGGCAGAAGTGCTGGAGCGCTGCCGCCCGGTGCTGGAGGCGATGGCCGCGCGTATCGTGCATATGGGGCCGGTCGGTAACGGCCAGGCGACCAAGGCGGTCAACCAGATCATGGCCGCAGGTATCAATCAGGCGGTGAGTGAAGGCATGGCTTTTGCCTCCGCGCAAGGGTTGCCGCTGGAGCGCGTGATCGAGGCGCTGGGCAGCGGCGCGGCGTCGAGCTGGTTTCTGCACAACCGCGGCCCGTACATGGCGGCGGGTGAGTACCCGCCGGGTTTCAAGGTGGCGCTGCACGACAAGGACCTGGCCATCGCCCAGGCCATGGCCGAGGCCCGTGGTGTGGCGCTGCCGGTGATTGAAATGACGCGCCTGCATTACCGCCGGCTGGTGGCGGCCGGTTATGGCGAAGAGGATATTTCGGCATTGCACCGTCTCAAGCGGGACATGTTCGACAATCCGGCGCATCCGCCGGTGGAGCGGCAACAGGATGGCAAGGACACCTGACAAGACCACGCCGGGCCACGCAGCCGACGACGGGATTGCGGCGGATGGCCCGCCGTCGCGCCGGCGCTGGCCATGGTTGCTGCGGCTGGTGTTTCTGGCCGGCCTGCTGGCCTTGATGGTGCCCCAGGTCTGGTACCTGGCACAGGTCTGGCAGTATGTTGAAGACAACCCCCAAACCACCGCTTTCATGGAAATGCGCCTGGCCGGGTTGCGGGAAGACCACCCGGACGCGCAGCTTAACCACCAGTGGGTGGCTTACGATGACATCTCGCCGTGGCTGATCCGGGCCGTGATCATTGCCGAGGATGCGCGTTTCATGGACCACCGCGGCTTTGACTGGGAAGCGCTGGGCGAGGCGCGCGACCGCAATCTGGAACAGGGCGGCATTGTTCGCGGCGGGTCCACGCTGACCCAGCAGCTGGCCAAGAACCTGTTCCTCTCGGAGCGGCGTGATTATGCCCGTAAGGCGCAGGAGGCGCTGATTGCGGCGATGATTGAGCAATCCATGGACAAGCGCCGCATTCTCGAGCTTTATCTCAATGTGATCGAATGGGGGGACGGCGTGTTCGGTGTGGAAGCCGCTGCCCGGCACTATTTCGGCACCAGCGCCGCGCACCTGGGCCCCTGGCATAGCTCGCTGCTGGCCGCACGCATTCCCCGCCCCCGCTTTTATGATCAACGCGGCCACACGCCCTATCTGCTGCAGCGCGCCGCGCAGATCAACGACTGGATAGAGCTCGCCCGTATTCCCTGAGGCCCCGGCTTCACCCGGCTCCCGGTGTATCTCCGGGCCCGCTTTTATGGCTACCATGGCGATTCATGGTGAATAAAAACAAAGAACCATTTGCGCCTGCAGCGTTTCGGCTTGAGCGTGACAGTGGCGTTCCGCGCATGGTGCTTTCGGGTCACTGGAATCTGCGCGGCCTGGAAGGCGTGCTGGTTGATCTGCGCGCGGACCTTGCGCGCCTGGGTATCGGTCGGCGACTGCAGTGGGATCTGACCGCAGTCGATGCGCTGGACAGTGCCGGCGCGCTGGTGCTGTGGCTGGTGTGGGGTCGGCAGTTGCCCGATGACCTGCGTGCCGGCGAGGATCACCGGGCGCTACTGGAGCGCGTGAAGGAGCAGGCCCCCGGTGAGGTCAGACCCGCCCCGCCGGGCTGGCAGGATCTGCTCCGGCAGGCGCTGGACCGTCTGCTTGGCGCCGCTTCACATGCCCGGGACTGCACGGTCCTGTTCGGGTTGTTGCTGAGCGACCTGGCCAGCGTGGTGGCCC
>SLLK01000013.1 GCA_007134115.1 Gammaproteobacteria bacterium
AGGATCTGCAAATTTCCATCGGTGGTGGCACGGCTATACAGGACGCTGTTGCAGAGCGCTGGGAAAAGATGGTGGGTTACCCCATTTATCAGGCTTACGGGCTCACTGAAACCAGCCCGGGTGTGACCACCAATCCGCTGACCGGGCCGGTGAAAATCGGCAGCATCGGTATTCCCTATGCCGGCACGTATGTGCGCCTGGTCGACGACGACGGCAAGCCGGTGCCGGTGGGCGAGCCTGGTGAGTTGATCGTCAAGGGCCCGCAGGTCATGAAGGGCTACTGGCAGCGGCCGGATGCTACCGAAGAGTCGATCCAGGACGGCTGGTTCTATACCGGCGACGTGGCCACCATGGACGATGACGGCTTCTTCTATATCGTGGACCGCAAGAAGGACATGGTCATCGTCTCCGGCTTTAACGTGTATCCCAACGAGGTCGAGGAAGCCATCGCCAAACATCCCGGCGTGCTTGAAGTGGGCGTGATTGGCGTGCCGGATGATGAGACCGGCGAAGCCGTGCGTGCCTATGTGGTCAAGGAAGATCAGTCCCTGACCGAGGACGACGTGCGCGAGCACTGCCGCAAGTACATGACCAATTACAAGGTGCCCAAACAGGTGGTGTTCCGGGATGAAATCCCGCTGACGCCGGTGGGCAAGGTGCTGCGCAAGGATCTGCGTGCCGAGGCGCTCAAGGAAATGGGCAAGGCCTGAACGCCGGGCCGATGACCCAATGGGGGCGGCGTACCGGGAGTCACCGGTGCGCCGCCTTTATTGTTTGTAAATTGAGGAGGAGATATGTCGGAAGCAAACAGTATTCGTGATCGCTTCAATCTGGCCGGCAAGGTGGCCATTATCACCGGCGCCAGCCGGGGCATCGGCGAGGCCATGGCGCGGGGCATGGGCGAGTTTGGCGCCAAAGTGGTAGTCAGCAGCCGCAGCCAGGAGTCGGTGGACGCGGTCGCGAAGGATCTGGGCGAGCGGGGCATTGAAGCCATGGGTATTGCCGCCCATGCCGGCCGTGAGGACGAACTCAAGGCGCTGGTCGACAAGACCGTCAAGGCCTGGGGCGGGGTGGACATCGTGGTGAACAACGCCGCCACCAATCCGGTGTTCGGCCCCAGTGCCGAGCTGGATGAGGGCGCTTTCAACAAGATCATGGTGACCAACGTATATGCGCCGCTGGCGCTGGCCCGTGCGGCACTGCCGTCCATGCAGCAGCGCGGCGGTGGTTCGGTGATCAATATCGCGAGCATAGGCGGCGTGACGCCGGAGCCCATGCTCGCCGCCTACAGCGCCAGCAAGGCGGCGCTGATCAGTATCACCAAGGCGACCGCCAAGGAGTGGGGTCCGGACAATGTGCGCGTCAACGCCATTCTCCCCGGCCTGATCAAGACCAAGTTCGCCCGCGCCCTGTGGGAGAACGAGGAAATGGCCAATGAGATGATTCGCATGCAGGCCGTCAAACGCCTCGGCGTGCCGGATGATATCGCCGGTCTGGCGGTATTCCTGGCTTCCGATGCGGCGGCGTTCTGCAGTGGCGGTTTGTATGTGGATGACGGCGGGGCGACCATCTGAAGTGTTCGCTGTTGTGATCCGGGGCAGCGTCCCCGCCGCACAGGGATGGCGGCGAGGGATGCCCCTGCTCCGTGATCGCTATCCGGGCACCAGATCAAACCATTGGCGGTCTTCTGCCCAGCTGCTTCTCGCCAGCGCGGCGACTGCATCCACTTCGCCCTGCGGCACCAGCGCCGGGTCCGCCTGCTCGCGGGAGTTGTAGTGGAACACGTAAAGACGGGCGGCGAACTGGTGGAAGGGCAGTGAGGATTCACCCGGGTATTCGCCGTGGCCGGCGATGGACGTGATGATGTCCTGCCCCCAGTTCTGCCGGCTGTCGTTATTGGGGTTATAGAAATACACGCGCATCTGGTTGTCATTATCCAGCGTGACGCGCTGGATGGTCACCGCATGGGCGCCTATAAAGCGGGCGTGTACATCGGTGGCGACGATGCCCGCCGGTTGCGGGTAGATCAATGTGCGACCGCCGTTGTGCATGGGGTGATAGCAGGCATAGAACAGGCGGACAAAACCGCTGAAATCGACCACGTTGCCGGTGGCCTCGTCAATTGCCGAGGCAAAACCGCGATGTACCCACCAGCCGTGAAATTCCGGGTTGATCCATTTGTGTCCGTCCTCGCCACGGTTGGCAATGCGCCGGCCCATCTCCCAGTAAATCTTGTCCAGATGCGGAACCAGCACCAGCGACACCGGATCGAGCTCGGTGTGCAGGTCGTCGACCAGCCCCTCGCTGAGGGCTGACGAATTGATGGCCTCGCCCTCGAAGTGCATTTCTATATAGCCGTCGCGCGCGGCATCGGTGATCAGCTCCAGCAAGAACCCGGTATCGCACTGTGCCCAAAGACTGATCGCGCGGGCGGACTGGCAGGTGGGGTTGTCGCCCTGGCCCAGCCCCAGTGGTTGTCCGAGTACGCTGAGCGTGCCGGCGAGCAACATCGCCGCCGCCGGGGGCGCGTCGGGGCCGCCGGCCTCCTGCAGCCACTCCCGGACTTCCGGCAGCACTTGCAGGTTGACCAGTCGCCACAGGCCCGGCGGCAACGGCGGGAAAAACAGGATGCCGCGCTCAAGCATGCAGGCCAGGCCGTACACGCTTTGCGCCATGCTCGGGTGAATAGCGACATCAATCAGGCGCCGGATGAGCTCACTGTAGGCGTCGAGGCTGTCGCGGCCCACTGCGTCCACACCCAGTGCCTCCGCCAGTTCTTCATCGCTGCCGTGGCGTGCCAGATGGCGCAGCATGACCGCGTGTTGCGGGCAAACCAGGCCCGTTGCGCGCATGGCTGCGGCGAGTTGCTCGCTTTCGCGCTGCAGCGTCCGGGCGTCCAGTCCGGCCAGCGCCTGTTCGTATTCTATGGGGTCGGCGTATTCCCGGCTTAATTCGCCGGGGCCGTGCAAGGCTTCGATGAGGCGCGCGGCGCGTCGGCTGGCGCCGCTGTCGTCCTGTGCCAGGGTCTGGGCGGCGTGGTGAATCATTTTGCTGGCACGCCGGATCATGATCGGCCGCTGCTCAAGGATTCGTTCGGCTTCGTCGATAATCCGTTCGACGATATTCGCGGTACCCAGGGTATCGGCAATAAACCCGATCAGCAGGCGCACACCACGGATCAGGTGCGGTTTTTGCGCACGCGTGCTTTCGTCGCTTTCCGGAAAGGTCAGGTCCAGGTTCAGCGCCAGCACTTCTTCCAGGAACGTCCGGGCCTCGGGCGCGCTGATTTCCGGATGCTGCGCCCGGGCCTCGGCAACGGCGAGCAGGCGCAACTGGCTCAACGCCTCGATGGCCACGCTGGCGGGTTCGCCGCGCAAGGAGCCGCGCACCATGGTTGCTTGCAGATGCGCGGGATGATCCCAGTCACTGCCGGCAAAAACACCGGCCTGATCAAAGCGGGGGGCGTACTGGTAAAGTGTTTGCACCCCGCCGGACGTGGTCATCAATCCGATGGTTGCATCGAAGAGGTCTGCCTGATGTTCGGCGCGCGCGTCCGGTGCGGCCTGCTCCATGGCCTCCAGTGCGCGCGAGAAACGGTTGGAGAGACGCAGACCGGCCGCCGGCTTGTGGGCATCTTCACTCATGGGTATGGCGTTGGTCACAGTCCTGTCCAGTGGCTTGGCGAAGGCAAACTGCAGCCAGTGTACGCCAACAGCGTGGCCGACAGGTACAAGACTATCGCTGTTTGGCGGTTCCACCGTGCACAGGCATTTTCATAGCCGCACGTTACGTCTATCATCGGCGACAGCGATAATGCACATATTCGAGGGAATGCCACGCCGCTGCGGCGTTGATTCCCACCCGGCCGCGTTCCCGGCGACGATGCCTGTTCGTTGCTGCCGCGTGCCCCACATTGGTTTGGCTCCGGAGGTCACTTATGCTCAAACTCCACGGTTTTGCAGTCAGTAATTATTACAACATGGTCAAAATGGCCATGTTGGAGAAGGGGTTGGAGTTCGAGGAGGTGACGGTATATCCCTCGAATGATCCGGAGTTTTTGCGCATCAGCCCCATGGGCAAGGTGCCGGTGCTGGAGACGCAGGAGGGCACCATCAGCGAGAGCCAGGCCATTCTTGAGTACCTGGAGGAAACCCGTCCCGAACCGGCGCTGTATCCACTCGACAGTTTCGAGCGGGCCAAGGCGCGCGAGCTGTTGCGGGTGCTCGAGTTGTACCTGGAGTTGCCGGCGCGGCGTTTGCACGCGGAAGCGTTTTTTGGCGGCACGGTTTCCGACGAAACCAAAAAGGAAGTGCTGCCTGTATTGAAGAAGGGTGTAAAAGCCTTCGTTGCCCTGGCGCAACTGGACCCCTACCTGATTGATGGTGAGCTCGGCTATGTCGATATTGCCGCACTGATGTATCTTCCGCTGGTGGCCGACG
>SLLK01000079.1 GCA_007134115.1 Gammaproteobacteria bacterium
CCGAAGGGCGGGCCCTGTCGCGCCCATCTGCGGCGTTGCTGTGCTTGCAAAGGCAACCAGCCTTCCCTGCGCACAGCGCCTTGCAGCTGGACGCGACAGGACCCGCTGAGACGTGACGAATAGATCAGTGTTTCCTTAACCCACAGCGACCGAAGGTTGTTCGCGGCCGGTGAGCTCGGGGATGGCGGCGATGAGGCGGGCCCGGTGCATGAGCTTGGCGAGCACCGTGGCCGGCGGCAGTCCGTGGCGCGCGGCGTCGCGTTCGTGCTTTTCGCCGTAGATGCGCAGGGTGGCGCCGGCAGTGCCGGTGCCGGAGAGACGAAATACCAGCCGGCTGTCGTCGGCAAATAATACCCGCATGCCGTGGCCGGTGGCGGTTTCGCCGGTGACCGGATCAACATAGCGAAACGCGTCGGCTTTTTCTATGCGCTCACCAGCCACCGTCTCGCCGGGCAGATTGCCCAGGTTGTCACGCAGGCGGGTGATCAGGGTGTCCGCCGTTTCCAGGTCCAGTCCTTCATAATCGTGGCGCAGATAAAAATCGCGGCCGTATTGCTGCCAGTGCCGGGCCAGTATCTCGCTGACTGACTGGCGCCGGACGGCGATGATGTTGAGCCAGAACAGCACCGCCCACAGGCCGTCCTTTTCGCGCGCATGGCTGGAACTGGTGCCGAAACTTTCCTCGCCGCAAAAGCTGATGCGCTGGTCTTCCAGCAGATTGCAGAAGAACTTCCAGCCGGTGGGTGTTTCGTACAGCGGGACCCCCTTCGCCGCGGCCACGCGGTCGGCCGCGCGGCTGGTCGGCATGGAGCGCGCAATGCCCCGCAAGGGCTGGCGATAGCCGGGCGCCACATCGGCGTTGGCGGCAATAATGGCGAGGCTGTCTCCCGGAGGCACCATCAGACCCGGTCCCAGGATCATGTTGCGGTCGCCGTCGCCGTCGGAGGCCGCGCCGAAGTCCGGCGGGTTCCTGTCGTAGAGCGACAGCACCAGTTGGTGCGCATGTTGCAGGCTCGGGTCGGGCGCCTCGCCGCCAAAATCGGGAAGCATATCGGTGCGAATCATGGATTCGCTCGCAGCGCCCAGCCGTTGCCCCAGAATGGCCCGGGCGTAGGGGCCGGTGGCGCCGTGCATGGCGTCATACAGGAAGCGGAATGACTGATTGCCGATGAGCGCGGCAATGGCGTCGAAATCGAACAGGGATTCCATCAGCTGCGCGTAATCAGCGACTGAATCGATGACTTCTACGGTCATGTTGCCAGCGCGATATTCTCCCGGGTGGCCAAGGTCGGGTTCGGGAATTGTGGCGACACTGTACTCCTCCAGCACACAACTGCGGGCGTGAATGGCCTCGGTAAGAGACTCCGGGGCCGGCGCACCGCCGCTGACGCTGATCTTGATGCCGAAATCGCCCTCCGGTCCGGCCGGGTTATGGCTGGCGGTGAGGATCAGGGCACCGCGCGCCTGACGCAGGCGCACCAGATGCGAGGCTGCCGGTGTGCTGAGAATCCCGGCGCGTCCCACCACCACCCGTCGCACGCCGTGGGCGGCGGCCATGCCGAGGATGGTGCGGATGGCCTCGTCATTGTGATAGCGACCGTCGCCGCCCAGAATCACGGTGTGGTTGCGCCAGGTGCGCTGCGGATCCTCGTCCAGGGTGTCCAGGGTGGCCTGCACAAAGTTCTCCAGGTAGCCCGGCTGGGCAAATACCTGCGTCTTCTTGCGTAGCCCCGAGGTGCCCGCCCGCTGGTCGGGAAAAGGGTGTGTGGGATAGGTGTGTATGTTGAACATGCGTTGCCCTGACCCTGCGATGGCTGGCGTGGCGCGTATGATATAGTCCCGGCTATGCAGATCACCAGTGCGCGAATAGATCCGGATATTTTCGGCGGGCGTACTCTGGCCGGGCTGATGGCCCTGTATGAGAGTAATCACGCGCGCCTGTTCCGCCTGCTTGGCGGTTCTGTACCCATGCTCTATGGTGCGGTCTCAAAAGTGCCGGGCGAGCCGGATCTGCATCTGTCGGTGCTTGAGCGCAGCCGCTATACCACCACCTATCACCTGACCTGTTATTTCGAGGATAACGGCGTGCAGGTGCCGGACCCCGATCTGCATGTGCGCATCTATCACGACGCGCGGGTGGCGGAAACCATGTACTGCGGCCGTAATCGCCACTGGCAGTTGCTGCGCCCCTACCGTATTGATGCCGGCACCGAAATACAGCGTCGCTGGGAAATGAACCTGCTGCTCAACAAGTGGCTGGAATTCTGCCTGGCCCGCGGGCACTGTTTCGCCAGTCAGCCGCGTCACCAGACTGCGGTGAGTTGAGCGATCCCGGTGACTGCAGCCCGCTGCCCGGTGGCATCAGGCAGCAACCCGCGACAGCTTGAGCTGCCTCACTCCACCGCTACGCCTTCCTCGGTTTCACTGCCGCGACTGTAGCGAAACGTCCCCTGTCCGTGAGCTACCAGGTTGCCCTGGTCATCGAAGATCTCCGCTGTGGCGGAGTAGATACGGCGACCGCCTGCCTTGCGCTGACCGATGGCTGTGAGCTTGCCCGCAGTGACGGCGCCGGTGAAGCTGGTGGTCAGGGACAGCGTCATGGCCTTGCGGATACGGCCCGGGTGCGGGCAGTAGCAGCCGGAAAAGCCGGCGGCGCTGTCGATCAGGGTGGCGTACACGCCGCCGTGTACCACGCCGCCCAGGTTGAGCAGCTTCGGTTGTACCTCCAGCTCGATAACGATGCGGTCGCGTTCCCACGCCACCATGCGGTTGCCCAGCAGGTGGTGAAATCCGCCGGCGGTGATGCGGCGCATGATGTCTTCAATATCGGCCATGGGGGCTCCGTTTGCTCGGGGCGTCCGGTGCCCGTTCGGGTTGACTATGGGCCGGCAGGCGCCGGGTTTCAGGCGCCTGCCGGTGGCAGCGCTTACTCTGCCTGGCGGATCATGTCGCGGGCAATCACCATTTGCTGGATCTGGCTGGTGCCCTCGTAGATGCGGAACAGGCGCACGTCGCGGTAGAGACGTTCCACCGCGTATTCGCGCATGTAGCCGGCGCCGCCGTGGATCTGCACTGCACGATCGGCGACGCGGCCGACCATTTCCGAGGCGAACAGCTTGCAGCAGGCCGCCTGGCCACTGACGTCCGGCTTCTGGTCACGCAGGCGCGCAGTCTCCAGAATCATGGCGCGTGCCGCAAAACATTCTGCGCGGCTGTCGGCAAGCATGGCCTGAACCAGCTGGAAATCGGCAATGCGTTGCTTGAACTGCTTGCGCTCCAGGGCGAAGGCCAGGGCTTCCTCGATCAGCCGTTCGGCGACGCCCACGCAGACGGCGGCGATATGCAGGCGCCCCTTGTCCAGCACCTTCATGGCGGTCTTGAAGCCGGTACCTTCCTTGCCGCCGATCAGATTGGCGGCCGGCACGCGGGCGTCGTCGAAGATCACGTCGCATACCGGGGCGCCCTGCTGGCCCATCTTCTTGTACGGGGCGCCCAGCGAGACCCCGGGCGTATCGCGATCCACCACAAAGGCGCTGATACCGCGCGCGCCCTTTTCCTCGGGGTTGGTGCGCGCCATGACAGTGAACACATCGGCGCTGGGCGCGTTGGTGATCCAGCGCTTGGTGCCGTTGAGGATATACTCGTCGCCGTCCTGGCGGGCTGAAGTGCGCAGCGAAGCCGCATCCGAGCCGCTGTCCGGTTCCGTCAGGCAGAACGAGGCGACGATCTCGCCGGTCGCCAGGCGCGGCAGATAATGGGCTTTTTGTTCATCGGTGCCGTCCAGGATGATGCCCTGGGAGCCGATGCCGTTGTTGGTGCCGAAGGCGGAGCGGAAGGCCGGCGAGGTTTTGCCCACTTCGAACGCGACCAGCACTTCCTCCTCCATGCTAAGACCCAGTCCGCCATGTTCCTCCGGGATAGACAGGCCGTACAGGCCCAGTTCCTTCATCTCATTGATGATTTCCTCGGGGATACGGTCCTCGTCGGCGACCTTCTCTTCAGCCGGAATCAGGCGTTCGCGCACGAAGCGGCGCACGCTGTCGAGTAACTGGTCGAGAATTTCCTGATCGCGAATCATGTGATGCTCTCCTTGTGCTGTGCGGAGCCGGGTTATTCAGGTGCCGGCTTCCAGGGTTCTTGCCAGGTGGACCAGGCGGGGCCCGATCTCCTGCTCGAGTTTTTCCAGCGGCAGTGAAAATTCGGGGCCGCCGCAGTTCAGGGCGACGATCTCGGCGCCGTCACGTGGTACCAGCGGCACCCCCACGGCGTGCACATCGCGCTGCCATTCCCCCTTGACCAGGCAGAAGCCGCGCTGGTTGATTTCAGCGACGGCCGCCTGAATGCCGGCCTCGATGGCGGGCCACTGGGCGGGATCGCGTTCACGGATATGTGTCAGCAGATAGTCCCGTTCCGCC
>SLLK01000168.1 GCA_007134115.1 Gammaproteobacteria bacterium
ACATGCTCGGGGTCCGGCGCGAGGGGGTGACCGAGGCGGCCGGCCGGCTGCAGCACGCGGGCCTGATCCGCTATCACCGCGGACACATCACCCTCCTCGACCGCGCCGGCCTGGAGCAGCGCACCTGTGAGTGCTACGCCGTGGTCAAGAAAGAATATGACCGCCTGCTGGAGGAAACACCGGCCGCCTGAGTTGTGTGCGCTACCGCCCGGACACCGCCTCCCCGTTATGGCAAAGTACGGAATACGGGCCTGATCCAGGCACCTGTTCTGGATACAGCACACACCCTGACTCCCGTGGGTCCCGTCTGCCGGGATTTATTTCACCACCAGGAGTTACCCCCCATGCCTGTCGCAGTTGCCACCAATCACCTGCTCGCCATGCTGCCGGAAGACGAGCGCACCGAAGTCGTGTCACATTGCGATGAGATTAGCCTGGTGTTTGGTGAAACCCTGGTGGAGACCGGCGAGACGTATCGCCATGTGTACTTTCCACTTCGCGGATTTATCTCCCTGATCGCCGTCATGAATGACGAACCGGCCCTGGAAACAGGGCTGGTCGGCGCGGAAGGCATGCTTGGCGCCACCCTGGCGCTGGGCGTAGGCAGCGCGCCCACCCGCGCCCTGGTTCAAGGCGCGGGCACCGCGTTGCGCATGGAAGCCGACGTTTTCAGCAAGCTGCTCGCGAACAACCCCGCCCTGCGCCAGGTGGTGATGCATTATCTCCACGTGATGATTGAGCAACTGGCGCAAACCTCGGCTTGTACCCGGTTCCACGTCGTGGAATCACGTCTGGCGCGCTGGCTGATGATGACCCGGGACCGTGCCCAAAGCGACACTTTCGACATCACGCAGCAATTTCTTGCCTGCATGCTGGGGGTACGCCGCGTCGGTGTCACCGGCGCGGCCAGCCGCATGCAGCGGCGCGGTCTGATCCATTACCGGCGCGGCCATCTGCGTATTCTCGACCAACCCGGCCTGGAAACCGCAGCATGTAGCTGCTACGGCGCGGACGGGGAGGTCTATAACCGGATCATGGGGGGCCGCGCAAATGGCGGGAGTGTCAGTTCTTAGGGGAACGCTGATTTATTTCTTCCATGGAATAAATCAGCGTCGGCCAGTCCGGCGCATGTCCGTACTGGCCTCCAAGACCAAAGGCTTTCACCTTTGATTCCGGGCGGCACATCCGTGTGCCGCGGAAACGCTGAGACGTGACGAATAGATCTTAAGTGATTTTCGTGCTGTTAGCGCGAGTCTGAAATCCAGGGTGCGGATCTCATGTCCGCAGCCTTGCCGCCGCCAACGGGGTTGAAAAATCCGCAAGTATTCTCCCCTTTTGCCTTGGCCTGATACATCGCAATATCGGCATGCTGAATCAGTGACTGCATCTCCTCACCATCGTCGGGATACATGCTGACACCGATACTCATCGCCACATTGACCTTGTGCCCATTGACCCTCACAGGTCGAGTGAACAGATTCAATAACTTGTTTGCCGCCTTTTCGGCCGCTGCCGAGTCGGCGACGTCCGCAAGCAGGATAACGAACTCATCGCCCCCGTGTCGGCACACCGTATCGGTATCACGCACACCGCTGAGGAGATAACGAGCCACCGCCTGCAACACATGATCGCCAACCCTGTGCCCGAAAACATCATTGATCTGCTTGAAATTGTCCAGGTCTACAAACAGCATGGCGGCCTGGCGTGAATGACGATTGGCCAGACTGATCACCTGCTTGAAGCGCTGCTCAAACAGTGCGCGGCTGGCCAATCCGGTCAGCGCATCGTGGCCGGCCAGCCAGGCCATCTTGCTCGTCATCCTGCGGGAATGATTGACATCGCGGAACACAATCACCGCGCCGGTGACCCGGCCGTACCGATCATGCACCGGCGCCGCCGAATCCTCGATCCCGACCTCGCTCCTGTCGAAACGGTGCAAAACGCAGTTCGCCGCCAATCCCACCGTGGTATTTTCGGTCATCGCATGCAGGGCCGGATTCCTGCCCTGTTTGCCGGTTTCACTATCGGTGATATTGAAGACCACGGACAACGGTTGCCCCAGCGCTTTCTCGCCGGGCCAGCCAGTCAGCTCCTCGGCCACCTGATTGAGATAAGTCACATTGCCCTGGACATCGGTCACCAACACCGCGTCACCGATGGAGCCGAGCGTCACCCGAGCACGCTCCTTCTCCTCGAAAAGGGCCTCATCCGCAGCGCGCCTGGCTGCTTCAGTGGCTTTGCGCCGGGTCACGTATTGCAGTGCGCCCGGCAGCCAGCTCATGTCCATGACGCCTTCGGCCGGCTCAGTATGATCTCTGGCACCTGTTGCGCCCAGCGGCAACACCAGCGCATCCCCGGCCGCCAGACGCAGTTGCTCAAAGACTTCGGGGCCGGCACGGGCAGGCAGATGCGCGCCGGCCAGCACCACCTCAATATCGCCACGCGCCAGGCGTTTAAGCGCACGCGTCAGATTCGTCACCCAGTCAACCCGGAACACACCGTCACCGGCGCCAAGCAGAGCCTCTTCGACCAGCCTCGCCGCCTCAATGCCGGACTCCACAAGCAGCACCGTCACCGGCGCGGTCTTCGTTGACAGGACTTCTGGAAGGTTCTGCGATTGAATGAGAATCATATCAGGCCTCCGCCATTGACCAACTCCATCGGTTTAACATAGCTATGGGGGCGAATAATCGTCTGTGCGCTATCACACACATTAAACAAGCAGGGTGAACGCCCTGCGCTCGGCGCATGCAACTGTATCCAGGACTCACCAGGACGCGCTGACTCGCGTCCCGGAGTCTGACAGTGAAATCATCCGGAAGGGGTTGTCGTCACACGCGTCGCCCTTGTATCAGGCGAAGCAGTATCACCACCACCGCAATGACCAGAAGGACATGAATAAGCCCCCCCATCGTGGTTGAGGTCACAAACCCCAACAACCAGAGGACAACCAGAACAACTGCAATCAGTTCGAGCATTTCTGTCTCCTTTCGCCATCAACCTGGCACATCGTCAATTGAGCGGCCTGTGCTGCCGCACTCAAAACACATCCGGGTCTGGTTCAAACCAGGCGGCGAGCATTCTCGCGCCGCCGATAACGGCGGCAATACCGAACGCGAAGTACCAGGTTGTCAGGTTAGTGAATCGACCGATGATCGTTCCGTAGGCCTGCTCGCCAACACTCTGCGATGTGATGTAGCCGAAATACAGGAGGACGACGGCACCCACAAGGAAGACAATGCCCAACAATAAATTGGTATTCATAATGTTCTCCCTGACAGAAAGTATCCGTGATTGTCATGACAACACTTCAAAGCGCCAGGCTCTGTACGGTAGCGCACATTGGAAGCCCGGCCCTCCAGTGGCACGCTTCGGGGTTCGCCTGGTTGCACAAAGACATCAGATCAATCACCGTCGGCGGCGTCTTCAATGGCATCACCGGTGTTCTCGACCGTGTCGTCCATTTCCTCGCCGGCCTCTTCAAGAGGACCTTGATCTTCGCAAGCAGAAAGCGAAATCATCAGAACGCTCATCAGCATGGCGACGGCAATCGCTTGACTGAACTTCATGGCTTTTCCTGTCGTTGGTTGCTGTATCACAGGCTCCGCACCCATGTCCGGGGAAGCATCTGTATTGACGGGATTCACAGCGATTTCTTTCTCTGATTCCCGGCAAACCCGTGTTCAATCATGGCAGGACATTGCCAAATGATCTGTACGCTTACGTACACAGCGCACCAACCCGGGCGCCAGCCTGCACGTACTCGCAGTGTCGCCATCAGTGAATATCCGTCCGTATCATCACAACAGTTCAGGTCGGCATGGTCTGTACGGTGAGCCGCCCGGGCGGGCAGATCATGTGGGTGGGGGGTGGCGTCCCGTATCTTTCTGTTCCGGGTTGAATTGCATATCAGGGGTATCGTCAACCTCACCGCCGGATGGACGCTGCAAGACAAGAACCATTGAGACGAACTGTTTAACTGTGGCGTCGAACTTGCCGAGTTCCTCCGTAATGTTCCTGAGCCTGCTGGTAAGCCTGGGCAACACCCGAAACAGTACCGGCGCTCCCCTGGCGACGAGCATGCCAGCCAGAAACACGGGAATGAGGATTGCGGGATGACGCAGCCGCGCGTGGGTCCGCCCGGCGTGCAGGCGAATACCGGCGCCACGAGCCATAAGAATATCCCGTTGGCGAGCGACCCTGGTCTCCAGCGAGGGCATGGCGGCTACTCCTGTGGGTGCATGGTTCGTGACGCGTCGTTCACCAGAGTCCGCGCCGCAAGGCGTGTCTGCGGAAAGCTCAGTCGCCGGACCAGGCGCTTGAGCACGAAGAAAAGCGCTGCGCCGCAGGCCACGTTGACCAGCGATGCAACCGCAATACTCAGCGTCATATCCAGGCGGGTATATTCGTAG
>SLLK01000308.1 GCA_007134115.1 Gammaproteobacteria bacterium
GACCGGGGGCAACCGCCAGCCCCTCCTCAAGCAGGAACAGGGCCTCGTCGACACGCTGCTCACGCACCAGCAGGCGCACCATCGCTGCCCGCGCTTCGTGGTGTTGCGGCCACAGGTCCAGGGCCTCGCGATAATAGCGCTCAGCGGCCTGTTGACGGCCCGCGTACAACGCCGACTCGGCTTGTCGATAGGCCCGCGTGGCCAGCTCCTGCGGACCGGGCTCATGAGTGGTGCGCTCGACTTGCTGCTCTTGATTGCCGGCCGACGGTGCTGCGGGAGCAGGCGTCGGCTCGGGGGCGTCATCAGCCTCGGACACGGCAGGCTCTGATCGCTGCGCAAACACCAGGCGCAACCGGCTGCGACCGCCATCATCGGCGGGCAGGTACTGGTCTTCGACCACCCATCCCGGCGCCGACACCAGTGCAATCCCCTGCTCGCCGCCAGACTCGTCGCGCAATACCTGCCAGCCCAGCAGGCCCGGCATGTCCTCAATCAGGTACAGCTCGCCGCCCCCCCTGAGCGCATCGATTTGCAGATGCCAGCGCCCCTGCTGGTCGCGCTCAAAGCGGTATTCAGGCTCGCCCTGAAACACCAGCTCCAGCCAGCTCTGATCCCGCGCTTCCGGCTGACGCACACCAAGCAGACGCGAGCCGTCAAGCGGCGTCACTGCCTGCCCCAGACGCGCCTCCACAGCCTCATCATCGCCGGACAGGATCGGCTGTGCCAGGCGCTCAAGGCTCGCCACCGGCATGCCCGGGGCAGCGCCTTGCGGGCTGTCCAGGCTGCGCCACAGGTACTGCCCCAGCACCAGCAGCACCGTCAGCAGCGCCACCGCCACCACGAACCAGGCCAGCCGCGAGCGCGACACTGCCACGGGATGCTCGCGCTCGGCGTCAACGCCCGCCAGCACGTCGCGCTCACGCCGCTCGCGCGCCGCCAGATCACGCAACATGCGATTCACCAGACTCACAGCCGACCTCCGATCAACCAGGCCAGGCCAATACTCATCACCAGCGCCAGGGCCGCCGGCACGGCATATGCACGCAACCCGTCGCGCAGCCGTTGCCGCCAGGGCAGCGTCACGCCCTCGGTGTCCGCGATCGCCGCCAGCGCCTCGCGCTCATCAGCGCGCAGCAATCCCGGGCCATACGCTGCCATCAGCGCCTTGTGACACAGGATATTAACCAGCCGGGGCACGCCGCCGCTGGCATCATGGACCAGGCGCAGCGCCGCGGGTGTGAACAGCATGCCACCGTGGTGGCCAGCCACATGCAGACGATGATCTACATATTCGCGCATGGTGCGATAGTTCATCGGCTGCAGTTCGCATGTAAAGGTAATGCGCTGACGCAACTGCCGCACGCCACGTTCCGCCAGGCGCACATCCAGTTCCGGCTGCCCCACCAGCACGACTTGCAACAGCTTGGCCTTTTCGGTTTCCAGATTGGTCAGCAAGCGGATGTATTCCAGACTGTCGTGCGGCAGCGCCTGCGCCTCGTCGAGAAACAGCACCGCGCTTTTGCCCTCGGCCGCCAGCTCCAGCAGACGTTTGTTGATGGCCCGGGTGATGCGCTCAAGTGTCAGCGAGGCATTGGTTGTGAAGCCCAGATCCTCCGCCAGCCCGAGTTGCATGGCCTTGGGACTGATATAGGGATTGGGGATATAGGCGGTGACGAATTCATCACCCAGCTCGTTAAGCAGTTTGCGTACCAGCGTGGTCTTGCCCAGCCCCACTTCCCCGGTCAGCTTGATAAAGCCCTCACCCGCGCGCAGGGCAACCAGCAGCGTATTGAACGCATCCTGGTGACTGCCCCGGGCAAAAAAGAACTCCGTATCCGGCGTAATGCCGAAGGGCGCCTCACGCAGACCAAAGTGCGACAGATACATACCGGCTTCGTCCCGTAATCCGGCACATGGCCGTCAGAAGCCCTCGGGCCAGACATCGTCGCCCAGACTGCGGCGGCGACCCTCTATTTCCTGCTCCCACACCGCATCGCTGTCGACCACGATAGGCCGCAGCAGGATCACCAGTTCGCTCTTGCGCGTGCGCTGATCGGTTTGCCGAAAGACGCCGCCAAGCACCGGCAGATTGCCCAGCACCGGGATGCCGCGGGTGCGATCCTCGGTGCGGTCCTGCATCAGGCCGCCGATCACCACCACCTGCCCGGAGCGTGCGCGCACGATACTGTCGGTTTCGCGCACAGAGCTCAGCGCCAGCGGCAGCGACTCGGTCTGACCCGCCACGGTGAACGTCTTGGTCGATTCAGTGACCTCGCTTACCGAGGGGTGTACATGCAGGATCACCTCGCCGTTGGCGTTGATCTGCGGCGTCACATCAAGCGCAATACCCGAGAAGAACGGCGTGAGCTGCACATTGCGCGAGGTGGTGGTTGCCGTGGCCGTGGTGGTGGCACTGTCCACCCCGGTCACAAAGAATTCATCCTCGCCCACCTTGATCACGGCTTTCTGGTTGTTCACCGTGGACACGCGCGGACTGGAGAGCACCTGTACATCGCCCTGGGTGCTGAGTAATTCAACCACCGCGCCGAAGTTACCGCTATCGGCCGCCATGGCAAAGCCGCTGTCGATATCGCCGCCACCAAAGGCGCCGGTGTCGGGGCCGCCGCCGGGAATGACCGTACCCGCACCGCTGCCCCGCTGGCCCAGAAACACGTCGCCACCGCGCACCAGCGCGCCCCAGTTGATCCCCGACTGGAAGCGCTCATTGAGCTGCACTTCAATGATGCGGGCTTCCAGGATCACCTGACGATAGAGATTATCCTGCATACGCCCGATAAAATCGCCAATATCGCGCAGTTCGTTGGGCATGCCACGCGCCACCACCAGGCCGGCCTCGGGGCTGACCACCACCTCGCGACCCTCACCGCGGCCGATCATCATTTTCAGCGTGGATGACAGTTCCTTCCAGAACTCCGATTCCGATTCGGTCTCGATCCGGGTACCGGTGGGCACCGTTTGGCGGCCGCCCGTGCGACCAGCGCCCTGCTGCAAGCCGCCACCAACCGGCTGCCCCACGCGCTGCCCGGTACCCGCACCACTGTCGGTAATGGCGCCTGAGCTGACCCGCGTCTCGGATTGCCCGGAGCGTTTCACATTGAGGTAATTGACCTCGAAAATACGGCTCTGCATTTCCGCCGGCATCACCATGAAACCGGTGCGCGTGCGCCGGAAATCATAGCCGTACATATCGCGGGCGATTTCCATCACTTCCGGCACGGATACATCACGCAGGCTCAGACTGACATCACCGCGCACTTGCGGGTGCACGACCATGTTATACGGTGTATCGCGCACCAGGCTCATGAAGAAAGTCTGCGCCGGCACATTGTTGACATTGAGATCGAAGCGACTGGCGTCCGGGGTGCGTTCGCGCGGCTCCTCGGCCTGCGGCAACAGGGCATCGGCGACTTCCTGCGGCACCGCCGGCGCGTGCCAGCGCTCGTCCTCGGCGGTCATATCCGCTTCGCCCGTGGGCGGCCCCATAGCGCAACCACCCAGCGCCAGGCTCAACGCCAACGCCAGTAAAAACGGCAGCAATGGTTTGTTTTTGTCGTCTTTAGTGATCATGACCCGCCCCGTTGCGAACCCGGACTCTTGACATCGGTTGTAGACGGCAATGTACGACTGAAACGATTGCCCTGATATTCCAGCCATACGGCCCCCTGCTCGACCCGCACCACGCGGGCGCCATTGATTTGATCACCGACGCCCACGGCACGTCCGTTGATAATCGCCACCCGCCGGTCTTCAGAGACCAGCGTGGAATTCAGTGTCCATGTCGGTTGCTGCGGCGCCGCCCGGCGCTCGCCATGCAGCGGCGTAGGCCGCGTCGGATCGGACAGCTCGCTCGCCCACGCCGCGGCCCCCGGAAATGCCAGGGCAGCCACCGCCATAAAAATCATTACGCGTACGCCAGGCAGCTGAACGCCGCAGAGCCCGCTGAGACGTGACGAATAGATCAGCGTTTCCCTAGACACCCAGCATGCCCTCCCGCGTTCCCAGCGTGAACACGACAATGCGTACTCTGGCGCGGGGATGACGTTCCACCTCAAGGTGAATGGAATCCCAGAAAAAACGCCAGGGCAGTTCTTCCACCGCCTGCAGATACGCCAGCGTGCTCAGATAAGTCCCCGAAAACTCGATGGCCACCCCATGGCGATAGATATGCGCGCGTTCGCCCTCGGCATCCTCGCTTTCCACCAATGGCCGCGCATCCAGGTTGCGCAGTGAGACCAGCCGCAGATCCGTTTCACGGGTGAGCACTTCCTCAAGCATGCGCGCCATCTGGCGCGGTTCAATCAGGTCCGCGGTGCGATCCTCGAGCTCCGCGTCGAGCTCGGCGAGTTCCTGGCGCA
>SLLK01000351.1 GCA_007134115.1 Gammaproteobacteria bacterium
CCGGGAAAAATAACGCCCTGCAGAGCGACGCCCTGCCCCGCACAACCCGCACGACAGGGCGAACAAAATCCTGACCCAGGCCGGCCGCAGGCCAACAACCCACCCGCTCATCCCCGCCACCCCACAATACGAACCCGCTGCCCATCGCTCATATCCAGCGGATTGGTCGCCAGGACAATCTCGTCGACTGCAATCCCTTCGGTGATCTCGGTCCATTGCCCGCGTGTGACCCCCACACTGACCTCACGATGAACCAGCTTCTCGTCCTCGACCACATATACGTAGTGCGTGTCGCCATCTTCACCAATCGCCGCAGCGGGCACGGCCAGGGCTTCGGGGCGCGGATCAATAGGCATACGAACGCGGCCCAGAAAACCCGGCCTGACGCCGCGATCGGCGGCATCGGGCGGCAGAGCGACCTCTACCGTAACCAGTCTGCTGGTCGCTTCGGCGCCGGGGAATACCCGGCGTATACGGGCTTCCAGCGTGTTGTCCGGCAGCGCATCCAGGGTGACCGGCACCGCCTGACCCTGCTCCAGGTAGACCACATCAAGTTCGGATACGCCCAGCCTGATCACCAGCTCATCCATGGCGCCCAGCTCGAACATGGTTTCCCCGGCTTGTACGGCCTCTCCCGGCTCGAAGTAGCGCGCCGTGACGACGGCATCGCGTGGGGCGAGGATACGGCCGAAATCCACCCGCGTCTGCCACAGGCCACGTTCACTTTCGGCAACTTCGTACTCGGCCCGGGCCCGCTCGTACTCTGCCTGGCTGACCGCCTGCTGGCGCCGCAAACCAGCGATGCGCTCGTAACTCAGGCGGGTTTCCTGTTCTCGTGCCTGGGCCCGGCGCAGCTCGGCCTCCTCCTCGGACATATCCAGGGCTGCCAGTACTTCGCCCTCTTCCACTCGCTCGCCCTCTTCCGGGCCCACTGTGCGCAGGGTGCCCGAGGTACGGGCGGCCAGCCGGATACTGACCCTTGGCTCCACCGTGCCCGACATGCTCAGTTGCCGCGACAGATCGCGCGGCACAACCTCTGTGGCCGCGATCGGTGTAGAGCGCTCTTCCCGTTCGCGATCGTTCCCCTCCCCGGCTTCGCAGCCAACCAGGACTGCAGCAACGGTCACGCCCAGCATGAGGCCCCGGAACCGGCGAGCCATGGAACACATTGTGGCAACTGACATGAAACGTCCCTTATTGCGGCTTTGAGGTCGTGGTGCCGGTGATTTTCGGGACCATCAATGGTCATTTATCGACAACTGTCACCCCCCTTCGTTCTCAATTGCCGAGGATGCCGGTTTACACTACATCATCGCAGGGGGCGCCAGACTGCGGGGCTGTACCATGGTGACAGTCCATCATACGACTCATGCTATCGGGGTTGATCGCAACATGCACCGGATCTACCGCTTTTTCAGTGAATTCCAGCTGGCCCGCCTGCCGTGGCCCCTGCCCCGGCTACTCGCCTCGCTGTGTACCACCGGCCTGTTGCTGGGCACGCTGTTTTTTGCCGCTTCACTGACCCCCAGCCTGCTCCCGCGCAGCTATGGGATGCAGGGCGTGCTGTCGGGGCTTTCACTGGCAGCCGGTTACGGACTTGGCGTCGCCGCGCGTCAGTTCTGGTCCTGGCTGGAATTGCCCACCCCGGATGCGCGTCGCCAACGCATTCTGAACCTCAGCGCGACCGTGTTGTGCCTGATCACGCTGTGTGTATTCGTGTGGCAGGCCGGCACCTGGCAGAACGACATACGCGAACTGATGGAGCTCGAACCTGCGGACAGCGCCCATACCTGGCGGATGGGGTTCATCGCGGGTCTGGTATTTCTGATGCTCCTGGGTGTGGCGCGCCTGTTCCATGGCACCCGCAGAGGGGTGGCCCGTCGCTTGCCCCATTTCATACCGCCGCGCATTGCCATCGCGGCTGGCGTGCTGGTGACTGTGGTGATTTTCTGGACGGTGATTGACGGGGTGCTGCTCCGCTATGCCCTGCGTGCTGCGGATACCTCATTCCAGCAGATCGATGCACTGGTTGAAACGGATACAGAGCGTCCCGCTGACCCCCTGCGCACCGGCAGTGACGCTTCTCTGGTCGCGTGGGAGGACCTGGGGCGGACGGGCCGGGGCTGGATATCGTCTGCGCCCCAACGCGGGCAGATCGAGAGGTTTCTGCAATCCCCGGCGCGCTCGCCTGTACGCGTTTATGTTGGCCTGAACTCTGCCGACAGCCCCGCAGACAGGGCTGAGCTGGCCTTGCAGGAACTGCTGCGGGTCAGCGCCTTCGAGCGCAGCGTGCTGGTGCTGGTCACGCCGACCGGTACCGGCTGGATTGATCCGTCCGCGATCACGACGCTTGAGTATCTGCACCGCGGCGACGTCGCCAGTGTGGCGGTGCAGTACTCCTACCTGCCGAGCTGGTTGTCGCTGCTGGCGGAGCCCGAGTACGGACAGGCCAGCGCGCGGGCGGTATTCAGCGAAATATATGGCTACTGGCGCGACTTACCGGCCCACAGCCGGCCCCGGCTGTATCTTCACGGTCTGAGCCTGGGGGCGCTGAATTCGGCGCGTGCCGCGGATCTCTACGACGTGATCGGCGACCCCTTTCACGGCGCCCTGTGGAGCGGCCCACCCTTCCGCAGTGAAACCTGGCGGACCATGACCGATCAACGGCAGGCGGATTCCCCTGCCTGGTTGCCCCGCTTCCGGGACGGCTCCATCGTACGCTTTGCCAACCAGAACAACCCGCCGTCGCAGCATGATGCGCCGTGGGGGCCCATGCGTATTGTCTACCTGCAATACGCCAGTGACCCCATCACTTTCTTTGAACCGCAGAGCTTTTACCGACAACCTCAGTGGCTGGACTCACCCCGTGGCCCTGATGTGTCCGATCAACTGCGCTGGTATCCGGTCGTCACCATGCTGCAGCTGGCGATCGACATGGGCGCCGCTGACACGGCACCGCGGGGTTACGGGCATGTGTATGCTGCCGAGGATTATATTGAAGCGTGGGTCGAAGTCACTGACCTGCAGGACTGGAGCACGGCTGACATTGAGCGGCTCAAACAATATTTCACGCGCTCCCGCCAGCCGCGTTAGCGTCGCCCGGTATATGTCCCCGGCGACCCGGGGCTACCCTGGCCAGGCTCAAATATGGCCCAGCCGCCTCCCGCTGCCTTGGCCTGATACATCGCCTGGTCGGCGTCCGAGAGCAGCACGTCCAGCGAATCTTCAGGGTGGGCCAGCTTGATGCCGATACTCGCCTGGACCGGGATCGGTTCGCCGCCGCCCACATCCATGGGTGTGGCCAGCGCCGCGAGAATGCGTTCGGCCAGCGTCCGGGCACCTGCTTCATCCATGTCCGGTGTCAGGATAGCGAACTCGTCACCGCCCAGGCGGGCCATACAATCGCTTTCACGCAGCGCTGACTGAAGGTGGGTGGCCACTGTGGCGAGCAAGCGATCCCCTGCCTGATGTCCCCGGGTATCGTTAATTTGCTTGAACTCATCCAGATCCAGAAACAGCAGCCCCGGCTGCCAATTGTGCCGTCGCGCCAGAGTCATGACGCGCTCGCCCTCCGACAGGAAAGATCGACGATTGAGCAACCCGGTCAAATCATCGTGTTGACTGAGATAGGCGAGCTCGGCAGTCATACGATCATTGCTGACTGCAATCTCGGCAGTGGCCGTAGCCGATTGCAGCCACTGTAATTCCTTCTCGGCAGGCTCGCGGGCCTCGGCCGGGTACACCACCAGAACTCCCGGCACGGTGCCGTCGGCCGCTTGTATAGGCTGTCCCCACGCGCTCACCAGACCGGCGTCCAGGGCAGCCCTCGTATACTCACCGCCCTGTGTATCTTCGGCCAGGACCGGAATAATGACCCGCCGTCCCGCGTGTGCCACGCGTCCGCATACCGGGCCATCGGCCCCAATCGGCAGACGGGGATACTGCGAGAGGTAATCATTCGCCCGTCCCACGGCGGCGGCACACTCCAGGCTGCCCTCGTTCACCAGCAGAATGGCGGCCGCGGCATTCGGTATCTGTATGCGCAGCGCGCGCAGCACATCCAGCAACACATCGGACAGCGGCGCGTTCCGCGCAATATGTTCCAGCACCTGGTTGCGTGCCTGCTCATAGTCTTCGTTGCGGGTACGCTCGGTGACATCACGAACCATGCCGCGGAAGCCGATGGGCTTGCCCGTCTCGTCCAGCATCAGATGCACTGAAGTATCCCGGACCACGCGTGTGCCATCGGCGGCGACAATTTCGTAGATCAAGTACACCTGCTCGGCCGGTAGCGCCTTGAGAAGCAACGCCGCGACTACCGAGGAATCCACGCCCCCTGAGATCAGCAGCACCACCGGCTCGGAGCCCACGGTA
>SLLK01000141.1 GCA_007134115.1 Gammaproteobacteria bacterium
CAGATAGGACTCACTGGCGGCGGCGGGACCAATACATACCGCTTCGTCGGCCATGGCCACATGCCGGGCGTAACGGTCGGCTTCGGCGTAGACGGCGACCGTCTGAACACCCAGACGCCGGCAGGTGCGCATGATCCGGCAGGCGATCTCGCCGCGATTGGCAATCAGAATCTTGTTGAACATGAATGTCCTGCCCGGGTTGGGTGCTACATCCGGAAAACGCCGAAGCCCGGCGCCGCCAGGGGGGCATTGAAGCTCGCCGAAATCGCCAGGGCCAGCACGCGGCGGGTATCCAGCGGATCGATGACGCCATCGTCCCACAGCCGTGCGGAGCTGTAGTACGGGTGACCCTGGTGCTCATACTGCTCGCGGATCTGGTCGCGAAAGCCTTGTTCTTCCTTTTCCGGCCACGTCTTGCCGCGTGCCTCCAGGCCGTCGCGACGTACCGTGGCCAGCACACTGGCCGCCTGCTCGCCGCCCATCACCGAGATACGCGCATTGGGCCACATCCACAGCATGCGCGGCTGATAGGCGCGGCCGGCCATGGCGTAGTTGCCGGCTCCATAGGAACCGCCGATCACCACGGTGAACTTGGGCACCCGGGTGCAGGATACGGCGTGAACCATCTTGGCCCCGTCTTTGGCGATGCCGGCATTCTCGTATTTGCGACCGACCATAAAGCCGGTGATGTTTTGCAAAAAGACCAGCGGAATGCCGCGCTGATCGCACAGCTCGATGAAATGCGTGCCCTTGAGCGCGGACTCCGAGAACAGGATGCCGTTGTTGGCAATGATGCCCACCGGGTAACCGTGGATGTGGGCGAAGGCACACACCAGCGTTTTGCCATACAGCGCCTTGAACTCCTGAAAATCGGAGTCGTCCACCAGGCGCGCGATCAGTTCGCGAATTTCGAATGGCTGGCGCGCGTCGGTGGGTACCACGCCATTGATCTCGCTCATCGGATAGCGCGGCGGGCGCGGTGCCTGCACCGCCACCGGTAGTTGTTTGCGCCGGTTCAGACGCGCCAGAACGTCGCGCGCCATGGCCAGCGCGTGCATATCATTATCGGCCAGATGATCGGTGACACCGGATTCGCGGCTGTGTACGTCGCCGCCGCCCAGCTCCTCGGCGGTGACTTCCTCGCCGGTGGCCGCCTTGACCAGCGGCGGGCCGCCCAGAAAGATCGTGCCCTGGTTGCGCACGATGATGGCCTCGTCGCTCATGGCCGGCACATAGGCGCCGCCGGCGGTGCACGAGCCCATCACCACGGCGATCTGCGGAATGTTGGACGCCGACAGCCGGGCCTGGTGATAGAAAATGCGGCCAAAGTGGTCGCGGTCGGGAAAGACCTCGTCCTGGCGCGGCAGGAAAGCGCCACCGGAATCCACCAGGTAGACGCACGGCAGATGATTCTCCAGCGCGATTTCCTGGGCGCGCAGATGTTTTTTGACCGTCAGCGGGTAATAGGTGCCGCCCTTCACGGTGGCATCGTTGGCCACCACCATCACTTCCTGCCCGTGCACCTGGCCGATGCCGGCGATCAAGCCGGCGCAGGGTGCCTCGTTGTCGTACATGTCCCAGGCCGCCAGGTTGCCCACCTCCAGGAATGGACTGCCTGCGTCCAGCAGTTGCCGCACTCGCTCGCGCGGCAACAGCTTGCCGCGCGCCAGGTGCTTTTCACGGGCCTGCTCACCCCCGCCCGCGGCCACCCGGGCCACGGTGGCGTGCAAATCGTCCACCAGCGCTTGCATGGCCGCGCTGTTGGCGCGGAACTCATCGCTGGCGGGGTCGAGGCGGCTTTTGAATATGGGCATTAAACCAACGTTTCCAGTTTGAAGTTTTCAGTGTTCAGGAAAGTGTTACAGACCGGGCACGGTCTGCAAACCCGACACTGTCGGCTTACACTTTTTCTACCGCAATCGCGGTGGCTTCGCCGCCGCCTATGCACAGTGAGGCTACGCCGCGTTGTGCGCCGCGTGCCAGCATGGCGTGCACCAGCGTGACAATGATGCGTGCCCCCGTAGCACCGATGGGATGGCCCAGCGCACAGGCGCCGCCGTTGACATTGAGTCTCTCGGGCGGGATGTGCAAGTCGTTCATCGCCGCCATGGCCACCACCGCGAAGGCTTCATTGATTTCAAACAGATCAACGTCGGTGACCTGCCACGCCAGGCCGGCAAGCAATTGGCGGATGGCCGAGACCGGCGCGGTGGTAAACCACTCCGGCTCCTGGGCATGCACGGCCTGGCCACGAATGCGCGCCAGCGGCGTCAGCTTGCGCCGCCGGGCTTCGCTCTCGCGCATCAGCACCAGCGCGGCCGCACCGTCGGAAATGGACGATGAGCTGGCTGCGGTGACGGTGCCGCCGTCGCGGCGGAAGGCCGGCTTCATGTCCGCCAGACTTTCGGGGTCGCAGCGGAACGGTTCCTCGTCCTGCGCCACGCTGGTTTCACCCTTGCGCGTGCGCACCGTGACCGGTGTGACTTCGGCGGCAAAGGCGCCATTGTTGACGGCTGCCTGCGCACGTGTGACGGAGTTGCGTGTGTACTCGTCCTGCAACTCGCGCGAGAAGTGGTAAAGATCCGCGCACTGTTCGGCGAACATGCCCATGGCCTGGCCATCGGCGGGGTTTTCCAGGCCGTCGAGCATCATGTGGTCCATCACGCTGCCGTGGCCCATGCGGTAGCCGCCGCGTGCCTTCGGCAACAGATAGGGGGCGCCGGACATGGATTCCATGCCGCCGCAGGCCACAATATCCGCCGAGCCGGCGGTGATCATGTCATGCCCCAGCATCACTGCGCGCATGCCCGAACCGCATACCTTGTTGATGGTGATGGCGCCGGTGCCCTGGGGCAGCCCTGCCGCCAGGCTTGCCTGGCGTGCGGGTGCCTGGCCCAGTCCGGCCGGCAGTACGCAACCCATGAGCACTTCGTTGATGTCGGTGCCGGGCACGCCACTGTCGGCAAGGGCTGCGCGCAGGGCGGCGGCGCCCAGCGCGGTGGCCGGCACCCCGGACAGCGCGCCCTGGAAGGCGCCGATGGGGGTGCGACGGGCGGCGACGATGACAACCGGGTCGGTCATGTTTGATGTCTCCTGGGGCTGCTTCAGGTTGTTCGGTTGATCAGAAACTGTGTTCGTGCAGTTCACGGCCGATCAGCATGCGGCGTACTTCGTTGGTGCCGGCGCCGATATCGTAGAGTTTGGCATCGCGTAGCAGGCGCCCGGCGGGGTACTCGTTGATGTAACCGTTACCCCCCAGGCTCTGGATCGCTTCCAGCGCGCATTTGACTGCCGATTCCGAGGCCAGCAGCAGACACGCCGCAGCGTCACGCCGGGTGGCAACGCTCTGGTCAAGTTGTTGCGCGGTGCGATAGCAATAGGCCCGGGAAGCCTGCAGGGCGGTGTACATATCGGCCAG
The DNA here is from genome assembly GCA_007134115.1 of Gammaproteobacteria bacterium. Lineage (GTDB taxonomy): Bacteria > Pseudomonadota > Gammaproteobacteria > UBA5335 > SLRW01 > SLLK01. The sequence continues at coordinate 3,419 of SLLK01000141.1, forward strand.
TTTGCCCTGCATCAACTCGAAGGTGCCGATGGCCTGTCCAAACTGCTTGCGCTCGCGCAAATACGGCAGTACCAGGTCCATGGCGGCCTGCATGATGCCCAGTGGTCCGCCCGAGAGCACGATGCGCTCGGAATTCAGTCCCGCCATCAATATGCGCACCGCCTGGTTGACCTCACCCAGCACATTCTCATCGGGGATTTCGCAATCCTCGAATACCAGTTCGCAGGTGTTTGAGCCACGCATGCCCAGTTTGTCGAGCTTCTGTGCCGTACTGAAACCCGGCATGCCGCGCTCGATGATGAACGCGGTGATACAGCGCGAGCCGGCTTCGGCGCCGGCGGTGCGCATGTACACAATCAACACATCGGCATCGGGACCGTTGGTGATCCACATCTTGGAACCATTGGCGATCCAGCGGTCGCCCTTCTTTTCGGCACGACAGGCCATGGAGCCGACCACGTCCGAACCGGCGCCGGGTTCCGACATGGCCAGCGCGCCCACGGCCTCGCCCGTGCACATGGCGGGCAGGTATTTCTTGCGCTGTGCCGCCGTGGCATGCAGATAAAGATTGTTCAGGCAGAGATTGGAGTGGGCGCCATAGGACAGACCGACGGATGCCGACGCACGCGAGATCTCCTCCATCGCCACCAGGTGGGAGAGATAACCGGCGCCGGTGCCACCATACTCTTCGGGAATGGTCATGCCGAGCAACCCGAGCTCGCCGAGCTGCTGCCAGAGCGCGTTCGGGAAGGCGTTGTCGCGATCAATGGCGGCCGCCTGCGGCGCGATTTCGGTGGCGGCGAAGCGCTGTACCGCATCGCGCAGTGCGTCTGTTTGCTCGTCGATGCTTGTCGTAGCTGCCACGGTTTACCTCACTTTGTGAATATTCCGGCGGACCGCACCCGGGCCTGGCCAACCCGTATCAGGCTGGTCGCGGCTTTCCATGTCCG
>SLLK01000163.1 GCA_007134115.1 Gammaproteobacteria bacterium
TCGAATCCACAGGCCTGCTGAATCGGGGTGCCGCCCCCAAGATAGATCAGCCCGCCGGCAAGTGCCGTGGTGCCGCCCGTGGCGCTGGCTTTTATTTCGCTGTTGTTTGGCCTCAGCGGCGCGAGCGATGCGTTGCCCGTCCTGACGCCGTTCGCGCTGGTGTTTATCTGCACCACCGGCGCGCTGGGGGTGGTCTGGGCGCTGGCACGTCTGTGGCAGCCGCAGCCAAACCTGGCCCTGGTGGACGCTGCCGGGCGTACTTGGGTTGGCGGCCTGCTGCTGTACTTTGTGCTGGCCGGTGTTCTGCCGCCGGTGTTTCTTCTTTTCGTGGTATCTGAGTGGCTGGGTGCGGCCCACCAGGGGTTGATTCTGATACCGCGTGCCGGCGCCTGAATCAGCTGCCTGTAGCCCGGGATGCGGCCCGCCCTGCGGTGCGTCCGGAAAACAGACAGCCACCGAGAAAGGTGCCTTCCAGCGAGCGGTAACCGTGCATGCCGCCGCCACCGAAACCGGCGGCTTCGCCGGCGGCATACAGTCCGGGCAGTGGCTCGCCATCGGCGCGCAGTACGCGTCCATCCAGATCCGTTTCCAGTCCGCCCAGGGTTTTACGGGTGATCAGGTGCAGGCGCACCGCAATCAACGGGCCGGCCTTGTGATCGAGCAGGCGGTGCGGCGGTGCGGTACGCATGAGCTTGTCCCCGAGGAAGTGGCGGGCGCCCCGCATTGCTGTGATCTGCATGTCCTTGGTGAAGCGGTTGGCCAGTTCGCGGTCGCGGGCCAGAATCTCCTCGCGAATCTGGCCGGGATGCAGCAACTGTTCGCCGGAGAGCTTGTTCATGCGCCTGACCAGGCGATCCAGGTCGGCATCGACGAGGAAGTCCGCGCCGTGTTCCATGAACGCCGCGACCGGTGCCGGCGGCCCGCCCCCCAGTCGACCCAGCACCTTGCGGATGCTCTTGCCGGTGAGGTCGGGGTTCTGTTCGGAGCCCGACAGCGCAAACTCCTTTTCGATGATTTTCCGGGTGAGGATGAACCAGGTGTAGTCGTAACCCGTTTGCATGATGTGTTCGAGCGTGCCGAGGGTATCGAAGCCGGGGTACAGCGGCACCGGCAGGCGGCGGCCGCGAGCGTCCAGCCACAAGGATGAGGGTCCCGGCAGGATACGGATACCGTGGCGTGTCCAGATGGGGCTCCAGTTCTGTACCCCCTCGGTGTAGTGCCACATGCGATCACGGTTGATCAGGTGGCCACCGGCCTGTTCGGCAATGCCGAGCATGCGGCCGTCGACGTGGTTGGGTACGCCGTGGAGCATGTTGCGCGGCGCCTTGCCCAGCCGCGATGGCCAGTTTTGTCTGACCAGCTCGGGGTTACCGCCAATGCCGCCGGAGGTGACCAGCACCGCCGGTGCGGAAAATTCGAAATCACCGGTGACCGTGCGGCAGCTGGGTACGCCGCGTTCTACCTCGCTGGGCTCCAGTACATCGCCGCGAACGCCGGTGACACGACCATCCGTGGTGACCAGTTCGTTGACACGGTGCCTGAAGGCGAACGCCAGCAGGCCAGCTGCCTCGGCCGCGCGCGCCCGCCTGATGAACGGCTCCAGCAGACCCGGGCCGGTGCCCCAGCTGATGTGGAAGCGGGGCACCGAGTTGCCCGGGCCGGTCGCGTTGTAGCCGCCGCGTTCGGCCCAGCCGACGATGGGGAACAGCTTCAGACCCTGGGCGCGTAACCAGGCCCGCTTCTCGCCGGCGGCGAAATCGACATAGGCTTCCGCCCAGCGGCGCGGCCAGTGATCTTCCTTGCGGTCAAAGCCGGCGGTGCCCAGCCAGTCCTGCCAGGCCAGTGCGTGTGAATCGCGTATACCCATGCGTCGTTGTTCGGGCGAATCGACAAAGAACAATCCGCCAAAGGACCAGAAGGCCTGGCCGCCCAGGCTCCGGGCGGGCTCCTGGTCAAGCACCAGCACGCGACGACCGGCATCGGTGAGTTCTGTGGCGGCGACGAGTCCGGCGAGGCCGGCGCCCACGACAATGGCGTCTGCGTCATCGCGCATGGCAATTTCTCCCGTGGTCAGCGACTCTCTGCAAATAATACATCAGACGGTGAGTGTTGCCGACGGGATGCATCGCCCCGGCTGTGGCAGTACACTGTGGGCATCATTTACAGGCCTCACCGGCAATCACCAGTGGTGAACAGGAGAACAGATCATGAGCAATGCGCGGAAATTTTATATTGATGGCCAATGGGTGGAGCCGTCCGGGACGCGCACCATGGATGTGGTCAATCCGGCGACCGAAGAGGTGATCGATACCATCGCGCTGGGCGACGAGAAGGATGTGGATCGCGCCGTGACTGCTGCGCGCAAGGCCTTCGAGACCTGGGGCCAGACCACCAGGGAAGAACGCATGGCGGTCATGGAAAAGATTATTGAGGTTTACAAGTCGCGTATGGATGACATTGCGCGCGCCGTGTCGCAGGAGATGGGTGCGCCCATGATGCTGGCCAGCAAGGCGCAGGCGCCGGCGGGACTGGGGCATCTGATGTATGCGCTTAACGCACTTAAAGAGCTCGCCTGGGAAGAAGACGCGGGCAATGCGCGCGTTGTTCGCGAGCCTATAGGCGTATGCGGCCTGATCACGCCGTGGAACTGGCCGTTGAACCAGATAGCGGCCAAGGTGGCGCCGGCGCTGGCCGCCGGCTGTACGGTGGTGCTCAAGCCTTCCGAAGTGGCGCCCCTGAATGCGCTGGTGTTTGCTGAAGTGCTTCACGAAGCAGGCGTGCCGGCCGGGGTATTCAACCTGGTCAACGGCGACGGTCCTGGCGTGGGCACCGCGATGTCGGCGCATCCCGATATCGACATGATGTCCTTCACCGGCTCTACCCGAGCCGGTGTGGCAGTGGCGCAGAATGCCGCGCCCACCGTCAAGCGTGTGGCCCAGGAGCTGGGCGGCAAGTCGCCCAACATCCTGCTGGATGACGTGGACTTCGAGAAAGTGGTGGCGCGCGACACCATCGGTATGTGCATGAATACCGGCCAGTCCTGTAACGCGCCGACGCGCATGCTGGTGCCGATGGACCGTATGCAGGACTGTGCGGCCATCGCCGCGAAGGCTGCGGACAGTATCAAGATCGGCGATCCGGCGGATGAAAATGTACAGATGGGGCCACTGGCCTCGGCAGCCCAGTTCGAGAAGGTGCAGGGATTGATCCAGCAGGGCATTGATGAGGGGGCGAAGCTCGAGACCGGCGGCACGGGTCGTCCTGAGGGGTTTGACAAGGGCTACTACGTCAAGCCGACCATTTTCTCCAATGTGACCAATGACATGACCATCGCCCGCGAGGAAATTTTCGGGCCGGTCCTGGTCCTGATTGGTTACAAGGATGATGAAGAGGCGGTGCGTATCGCCAACGACACCGAATACGGTCTGTCAGCCTATGTCTCCTCCGGTGACCCCGAGCGGGCCCGCCAGGTGGCGCGACGCTTGCGCGCCGGCCAGATCCATATCAATGGCGCACCGGTGGACCCGGGCGCGCCCTTTGGTGGTTACAAGCAGTCGGGTAATGGTCGCGAGTTCAGTCGCTGGGGCCTGGAGGAATTTCTCGAGGTCAAGGCGCTGCTTGGCCACAACGCCGCCTGACTTCACCAGGCGTTGGCTGTCCCGAAGCCCCGGCCTATGGCCGGGGCTTTTTGGTGAGGGAGCTCGTTTCGTCGGTATCGATCCGCATGGGTGGTTGTGCCGCGCGTCGGCGCAACCAGTTAATGGCGGCCAGTACCGGTGGCCGGCTGGCCAGCCAGCGTTCGAGGCGGAATTTGCCGGGAAAGTTGAGGAAGGTGAGACCGATCAGGATGGTCAACAGGCCCTGTCCGGGCAGGACCAGCATGGCCAGGCCCAACATGATCAGCAGCACGCCGATGATGCCCTTGATCAGTTCAAAGATCGCCCGTAACCACCAGGGTTTGTCGGCCAGCAGGCGTTTGCGTCGTCGGTGTCTGCCAAAATAGTCTGGCGGCAGACGCACGATCAGCCAGGGTACGGTGATCAGGGTGAGCACGAAGGTGACCGCCGAGAACGCCGTTAACCACCACAATATCGCCTGGTTTGCGCCGAGCCATTCGAGCATGGCGGTCAGCCTTCATGCCGTTTACGGTGCACCACAAGTCGGGGTGAGATACGCACCGTCTTGATCGCGTTGCCCTGCGTCTGCACGATTTCAATAGGGTAGTCGTTGAGTTTGACGCTGGTGCCGTTCTCCGGGATGGTTTCCAGATACTCGGTGATCAGCCCGTTCAGCGTGCGCGGACCATCCTCGGGGAGATGCCAGCCCATCTTGCGGTTGAGGTTGCGGATGTTGGCGCTGGCAGTCACCAGCCAGGTGCCGTCGTCCTGCGCGAATACGCCCTTGACCAGCGCCGCCGGGTCGGAGGTGAACTCGCCTACGATCTCCTCGAGAATATCCTCCAGCGTGACCAGTCCCTGGATATCGCCGTATTCATCGACGACCAGGCCGATGCGGCGCTGTTCGCGCTGGAAGTTCAGTAACTGGGTGTTCAGCGGGGTGCCTTCAGGGATGTAGTAGCACTCGCGCGTGGCGTCCAGCAGGCTGTCGCGGTCGAGTTCGTTTCGCGCAAGCTTGTTAAGCACACGCCGCAGATGCACCACGCCGATGGTCTGGTCGATGCTGTCCCTGAATACCGGCATTCGTGTGTGCTGGCTGTTGACCAGTTCATCCAGGATCTCGTCCCAGTCTTCTTCTATGTCGATGCCCACGATTTCATTGCGGGGCACCATGATGTCCTCCACGGTGACCTTCTGCAGGTCGAGGATGCTGAGCAGCATTTTCTGGTGGCGCTGGGGAATCATGGCGCCGGCTTCGATGACCACGGTGCGCAGCTCCTCGCTGCTCAGCGAGTGCAGCGAAGCGCGATCCTGCGCCAGTCCGAACAGTCGCAGAATACCGTTGGCGACCAGGTTCACTGCCCACACCAGCGGGTAAAGAATCCGCAGCAACGGCCAGTAGACGAAAGCGGCCGGGAACGCCATGCGTTCGGGACGCAGGGCGGCGAAAGTCTTGGGTAACACCTCGGAGAACAGCAGGATCACCAGTGTGAGTAGCCCGGCGGCGGCGGCCAGGGCGCTCTCGCCGAACAGGCGCAGGGTGATCACCGTGGTGAGCATGGATGCGGCCACGTTGACGAAGTTGTTGCCCAGCAGAATCAGGCCGATCAGACGGTCCGGGCGTTTCAGCAGATGCTCGGCGAGCCGCGCGCCGCGATGGCCGGCCTTGGCGAGGTGGCGCAGCCGGTAGCGGTTGAGGGTCATGAGGCCTGTCTCGGAGCCCGAGAACAGGCCTGACAGCACCAGCAGCACACCGAGCATGATCGCCAGGAATGTGATCGGTACTTCGTACACGCGGGGGTTACCTCCGGGTCGGGCCTCGGGATGCGGTCACTACGAACGAGGGCCTAGCCCCAGGTGCGTTGCAGCAGGACTTCAAGTACCAGCTTGCTGCCGAAATAGGCCAGGATCAGAAACGCGCCGCCGCCCAGTGTCCAGCGCACCGCAGTTCGCCCTCGCCAGCCATGTCGCCAGTGACCCCACAACAGCACGGCGAAAGTCAGCCATGCGGCAGTGGACAGCACGCTCTTGTGCACCAGGTGCTGGGCGAACAGGTTATCAACGAACAGCAATCCGCTGACCAGCGCCAGGCTGAGCAGGAAAAACCCGCCGGCGATCAGCTGGAACAGCAGAGACTCCATGCTTTGCAGCGGGGGCAGGGCGCGAATCAGCCCGCCCGGGCGGCGTCGGCGCAGGGCGTTATCCTGCCACCTCAGCAGGACTGCCTGCGCCATGGCCAGCATGATCAGGCTGTAGGCGACGGTGGATAGCAGAATATGAATGGTCAGGTGCCAGTCGCCGCTGGCTACGCCGGTGCGTGTCGCCGGTGCCAGGGGTTGCAGCAGGGTCAGCATCGCTACGACCGGCAGCACCAGGATGCCCAGATTCTCCAGCGGCCGGCGCAGGCTGCTGAGCAGCAACACCAGGGCGACGATCCAGCCGATCATGGATGCTGCTTCGAAGATGCCCAGTTGCAGACCGCCGGCCAGGAACACCGTGGTGCCCAGCAGCACTGCGTGTGCGATCAGCGCCAGGGTCAGCAGTGCCAGTGCAGGCCAGCGCGGCGGCATGGTGCCGGTCGCGCCGGCCACCAGGCGGCGGGCCAGCACGATAGCGCTGGCCATGTAGGCGGTGAGGGCGATGAGGGCGCCCGCATAGGTGATCATTAACGGGTTCCGTGTTCCTGCGGTAGCGTCGATGATGGCACAACTCCAGCAACCATTGAACCCGTTTGTCCCCACCCGTACAAGCCGTCGACAAAAAGAGAGCCTGCGGGGTGGTGCAAAATGGTGCGTGACGCGCTAGATTGGAGAGCATGAAAGTACAGATACTGGGTTGCAGCGGCGGTATCGCCTCCGGTCGACGGACCACCTCGTTGCTGGTGAACGATCATATTCTGATCGATGGCGGCACCGGCCTGGGTGATTTGGCACAGGCCCAGATAAGCGATATCCGCCATCTGTTTCTGAGTCACTCGCACCTGGACCATATTGCCGGCCTGCCGTTTTTGCTGGATCCGCTGCTGCGTGATCCGGGCGCTACGGGTGTGACCCTGTATGCGCAGCCCGAGACCCTCGACGCACTGCAGCGGCATGTATTCAATGGTGTGTTGTGGCCGGATCTTGCCGCCTTGCCCGATGGGGGGGCGCCGGTTTTGCGCTACCACGCCATGCAGCCGGGCCAATGCTGCACGGTGGAGGGTGTGGATATCCGCATGATCGGTGTGAACCATACCGTCCCCACTGCGGGATTCCACCTGCAGGCGGGTTCGGCGTCGGTGGGTTTCAGTGGGGATACCACCACCAACACTGCCCTGTGGCAGGCCCTGAATGAAGCCGAGTCGCTGGACCTGCTGGTGGTGGAAGCGGCCTTTCCGGATGAAGAGGAAGCGCTCAGCCGGGCTTCCAAACACTACTGCCCCGGCTCGCTGGCGTCCGATATCAAGCAGTTGCGGCATCGGCCGCTGACGGTGCTCAGCCACGCCAAGCCCGGTTTTGAGGATGTTATTCTGCAGCAATGCCGGGCCGCCATGCCGGATCGCGACGTGCGCGCCCTGTCGGCCGGTGACTGTTTCACGTTATAGTCTGTGACCTGCCGGCCCGGCGACTGCCGGGTCGTTCACGCATCACTCAGTGCGGTGAGTCAGCCATGTTTGATCAACTCAGTCAGCGTCTTGCGCGCAGTGTGCGCAATCTTCGCGGCCAGGGTCGCCTGACCGAAGACAATATCCGTGACACCTTGCGGGAAGTGCGCATGGCACTGCTCGAAGCCGATGTGGCGCTGCCGGTGGTGCGCGAGTTTGTGGCCGGCGTGCGTGAACGTGCCGAAGGGCGCGAGGTGGTCGGCAGCCTCACTCCGGGACAGGCGCTGATCGGCGTGGTGCGCGAGGAACTGGAGCGCGTACTCGGCGAGCGCAACGAAAGCCTCGATCTGCGCGCGCGGCCGCCGGTGGTGGTCTTGCTGGCCGGTCTGCAGGGCGCGGGTAAAACGACGACGGCGGCCAAGCTGGCGCGCTACCTTGGCGAGCGCGAGAAGCGCAAGGTCATGCTGACCAGCGTGGACGTGCAGCGTCCGGCGGCTATCGAACAGCTGGAGACGCTGTCGGGCCAGGTCGGGGCGCACTTCTATCGTGGCCAGTCCAGTGATCCGGTCGTGATTGCCGGTGAAGCGCTGGAACGCGCGCGGCGCGAACATATGGATGTGCTGGTGGTGGATACGGCGGGGCGCCAGGCGGTCGATGAGGCACTGATGGCCGAGGTCGCGCGCATCCATGCCGCGGTAACGCCGGTGGAAACGCTGTTTGTGGTCGACAGCATGACCGGGCAGGATGCGGCCAATACCGCACGGGCCTTCGACCAGACCCTGCCGCTGACCGGGGTGATCCTGACCAAGACCGATGGTGATGCACGTGGCGGCGCCGCGCTGTCGATCCGTCATGTGACCGGCAAACCGATCAAGTTCATGGGCACCGGCGAAAAGGTCGAGGCGCTGGAGCCCTATCACCCGGACCGGGTGGCCTCACGCTTGCTGGGTATGGGTGATGTGCTCTCGCTGGTGGAGGAGAGCGAGCGCAGTGTCGATCGTGAGGAAGCCGAACGCCTGACGCGCAAACTGGGGCGCGGCAAGGGGCTCACGCTGGAAGATTTTCGTGAACAGATGCGCCAGATGCAGAAAATGGGCGGGCTCGGCGGCATTATGGACAAGTTGCCGGGCATGGGGCAGATGAGCGCTGCCGCCGGCGCGCTTGACGAACGCCATGTCGATCACACCATTGCCATTATCAACTCTATGACGCCGCTGGAAAGGCGCAAGCCCGACCTGATACGCGCTTCGCGCAAACGCCGCATCGCCGCCGGTTCCGGCACCCAGGTGCAGGACGTAAACCGCCTGCTCAAGCAGTTCGGCCAGATGCAGAAAATGATGAAGAAAATGGGCAAGGGCAAAGGTGGTATGCGCCAGCTGATGCAGCAGATGCAGGGTGGCGGACCGCCGCGATTCTGAGCTACCCGAGCCCCCGGGTCATGCCGGCGAACCCGGAAACTGCCTGCCCCGAAACCGGTCTTTCCCGTATCCCTTCACTTCTGCGTGAAATCGCGTAAAATGCCCGGGTTATTCCAAGGCCCGCGTTTTGCGGGCATGCGCACAGCCAGTTTCAGGTGGGAGTTACATGGTCACCATTCGTTTGTCACGCACCGGCGCCAAGCGGCGCCCGTTTTACCACATCGTGGTCACGGACAGCCGCAGTCGCCGCGATGGCCGTTTTATCGAGCGGCTCGGCTTCTTCAACCCGGTAGCCCGGGGCGAGGAAGAGACCCTGCGCCTGGATCGCGAGCGGGCCAGTTACTGGATGTCCCAGGGCGCGCGGCCTTCGGAGCGCGTCGCGAGCCTGCTCAAGACGGCCGCTGCCAGCGATAGCTGAGTCGGCCGCCGGGCCCGCCGCTGCCGTGTCCGCGACAGCACACAACGATACCCGGCGCGTGGTGCTGGGCCGTATCAACGGTGTTTTCGGTGTGCAGGGCTGGGTCAAGGTCTTTTCCTGGACACGGCCACGGGACAATCTGTTTGCCTACGGTGATTGGCAGGTCAACACCCACAGCGGCTGGCGCAAAATGGAAGTGGCCGAATGGCGTCCCCAGGGCAAGGGGCTGGTGGCGCGTCTGCAGGGTGTGGACGATCGTGATCAGGCGGCGGCACTGGTGGGTTGCGATGTAGCCGTGATGCGCAAGCAGCTGCCGGCGCCCGAAGAGGACAGCTGGTACTGGTTCGATGTCGTCGGGCTGAACGTGGTGACCGGGGACGGCCGGGACCTGGGCGAAGTACACAGCCTGATGGAAACCGGCGCCAATGATGTGCTGGTGGTTCGTGGCGAGCGCGAACGCCTGATCCCCTTCACCATGGGGCATGCGGTACGCGAAGTGGATTTGCAGTCCGGGCGCCTGGTCGTGGACTGGGATCCGGATTTTTGATGGTGGGTGCGATGGACATCCACGTGGTGACGCTGTTGCCGGAACTGGTGAGACCGGTGGCCGAGTACGGCGTGACGGGTCGAGCGGCAACGCGCGGACTGATGGCTCTGCGCACCTGGAATCCGCGCGACTATGCCACGGACCGGCATGCCACCGTGGATGACCGGCCATACGGCGGTGGCCCGGGCATGGTGATGAAGGTTGAGCCGTTGCGCAGCGCTATCAGAGCAGCGCGCGCGGCCGCGCCGACGGGCACGCCGGTCAGTTTTCTGAGTCCGCAGGGGCGCCGCCTGGACCAGAACAGTGTGAACGAACTGGCGCAGCGGCCGGCGTTGATTCTGGTGGCCGGTCGCTATGAAGGTGTGGACGAGCGGCTGCTGGAAGCCGAAGTCGACGAGGAATGGTCCATAGGCGACTACGTGCTCAGCGGCGGCGAGCCGGCAGCGGTGGTGATGATCGACGCCATCACGCGACTGTTGCCCGAAGTGCTCGGTGATCCCGAGTCGTCGCAGCAGGATTCGTTCATGGCGGGTTTGCTTGATTGCCCGCACTATACCCGGCCGGAGGAAATGGATGGCCGCCGGGTACCGCAGTTGTTGCTGCGCGGCGACCATGCGGCCATACGGCGCTGGCGTCTGAAGCAGTCGCTGGGCCGGACGTGGGAACGGCGACCGGATTTGTTGCGCGGGCGCGAGCTCGCGGCAGAGGAACGCGAGTTACTGGACGAGTACCGTCGCGAGCGGGACGGTGGGGACGGTAACAGGTAAAATGCCGGTGCAAATGGTTGCCGGCAGTGGCAGAACGATGTGATTTCGGGGATACAGTCATGAGCAATATCATCGAGCAGCTCGAAGCCGAGCAGATGCACAAACAGATACCCGAGTTCGCGCCGGGAGACACGGTCGTGGTCCAGGTGCGGGTCAAGGAAGGCAGCCGCGAGCGACTGCAGGCATTTGAGGGCGTGGTTATTGCCCGCCGCAATCGTGGCCTGAACTCATCGTTCACGGTGCGCAAGGTATCGCACGGCGAAGGCGTGGAGCGTGTGTTCCAGACCTACAGCCCGTCGGTGGAGCAGATTGAAGTGCGTCGGCGGGGTGATGTGCGGCGGGCCAAGCTGTACTATCTGCGTGAGCGCAGCGGCAAGGCGGCCCGTATCAAGGAAAAGGTTGCCGCACGCAAGAGCTGAACGTCGATGATAGCCGGTCCGGCCCGCAATCCGGGGCGCGTCAGGTATCTCGCACGGTTGGTTATACTTGTACAGAACGGGCGCCCGGTGGCGCCCGTTTTTTGTTGTCCGGGATGGTGTGAGTCAATGCACGTTGAACCAGACAGGGGCCAGGCAGTGGTCATGATGCACAGACGTTCTGGCATACGCCGTTGGCTGGCACTGTTGCTGTTGCTGTTGCTGTTGCTGTTGCTGCTGGCGCCACTACCGCAGGCCGCGGCAGTGTCGGTAGACGACATTCTGAATATGGCGCGCATGGGGGGTGCGGATCTGGCCGTGCGCATGCTCGAAGAGCGCCAGCAAAAGCTCGAGCCCACCGACGACGAGTGGATGCGGCTGGAGCGCGAGCGCCTGGAAATCCACCGCCAGGGGGAAGACTGGGCCGCCATCACCCGCCGTGTGGCAGCGCTACCGGACGGTCTGCCGGGGCGTTTGCGCAATGAGGCCTTCACACTCAAGGCCGAAGCATGGCTGCGCCGGCATGATGGCGCAGCTGCCCGCCGTGTGCTGCGCACCCTGTTGTGGGATCCGGAGATCGACGCGGGTGATGTGGATACTGCTCGCTGGCGGCGCATGGTGATTCGCAGCTATCTGGCCGATCGCAACTACCCCGATGCCGATATCACCATTCAGCGCTACCGCCACGATTACGGTGGCGATGAGCCCGAGTTACGTCGCTGGCAGGGGCGGGTGTTGCTGAATGCCGGGCGCCCGGCCGATGCCATCGAGTTGTTGACGGGGCTGGAACACGCCGAGGCGCGGCTGTTGCTGCTGCGCGCCCGGCTGGCGGCGCGCGAAGCAGAGCCCGCCGCGATTCTGGCCGAGGCCCGCGAGTTTGCCGCACAGGGTGATTTGCAGCCGTTGCTCAGTCGTGATGGCTGGCTGGTGTCGGCGCAGGCGGCTGCCCGCGCCAGTGAGCCCGAACAGCTGATCGCCGGCTGGGAGCAGGCGCTGGCGCGCTCATTCAATCAACCCGCGCCCGAAACCATGTTCACGCCACCGGTCAATCCCTGGCAGGCCTACCTGACGCTGGGTACCACACTGGGTAATGAGGCGGGGCTGGTCATCGGCGAGGATGCCGGCTGGTTCGCCCGGGTGGAGGCCCGTGCCGGTGAGGTGCAACATCAGCGGGCGCTGCTTGCCGTGGTGGCGTGGCGTTCGCCGGATGCCGCGGCGAGTCAGCGCGCACATCGCATGTTCATCGATTCCTTTGGCGACGACGATGCGGCGGTGTATACCGTCAATGCGCTTTACCGGGAAGCGCCCTTGCCCGCGGGAGAAACACCGCCGGCCTGGGTGTACCATCATCTGGTGGATGCCCTGCTTGATCGTGGCGAAATCGGCGCCGCGTCCGGGCTGGCCCGTCATCTGGAGCAGCCGCCCGAGGGCGGTGACCGGGTGGAATGGGATATGCGTCGGGCGCGGGTGCTGGTGCTTGCCGGGGATGTGCCTGCTGGCGCGGAGGTCCTGGCACAGTTGCTGGACGAGGTGGCGGAAGTGCCCTCGGTGAGTCTGGATCGCCTGATGCAGGTGCTGTTCGATATGCAGGCACTGGGCTACCATGAGCGCAGTCTGGCGTTGTTCGAGGCGGTGCTTGATCTGGGTGTCAGTCGTCGGCAACGGCGTGAGATTATGTTCTGGAAAGCCGAGTCTTACAGTGAGCTGGACGAGCACGAAGAAGCCGCGCGCCATTACCTGATATCGGCAGTGCTGGATGATCCCGCCGGGGGCAGCCAGTGGGCCCAGGCAGCACGCTTCCATGCTGCTGAAGCGCTGGTCGAGGCTGGTATGCTCGCTGATGCGGCACGCATGTACCGCCAGTTGTTGCGCACGGCCGATGATCCCTCCCGTCGTGCGGTGCTGGGCAGTGCGTTGCAACGGGTGGAAGCACAGCTGCGTGACCACTCCCGCGGTGACTAGCCTCGTCCGGGTCGCGCACGTCGTTCCGGCCCCGACCCGCATGAGATCCGCGCTGCGGGTGTCCGATATCCGATCATATGTCTGTCTGGAGTGAGCAAGATGACAAAATCCCGTAACCCCCTGATCAGAATATTCTCGGCTGCCGGTCGGGGTCTGGATGTGTTTCGCCGGGTGGTCGCCAATCTCCTGTTTGTGATCGTGCTCATCGTGCTGATTGTGGTTCTGCGCGGCGATGCCGCTCCGTCGGTAAAGTCCGACTCCGCCCTGGTGGTGGCTGTGTATGGGGATCTGGTCGAGGAGCACGAAGGTGACTCGTTGCAGCAGGCGCTGGATCGCATGGCCGGCGCACCGCCGAGCCAGACACGCGTGCGGGATGTGGTTAAAGCGCTGGATCATGCGCGTGAAGACGACCGTGTGGAGCTGGTATTGCTGGAGCTGACTCGCATGGGCGGTGGCCAGCTGAGCAAGCTGCAGGAGATTGGACGCGCACTGACCGAATTTCGTGCCGCCGGCAAGTCGGTGGTGGCGTATGCCGACAGCTACGGCCAGGGCGCGTGGTACCTGGCTGCGATGGCTGATGAGGTGTATCTCAACCCCATGGGCATGGTGCGTGTGGAGGGCTTTGCCGTTTATCCCTACTACTTTGCCGAACTGCTGAACAAGCTTGACGTCGACGTCAACGTGTTTCGCGCCGGAGAGAACAAGTCGGCGGTGGAACCCTACGTGCGGCGTGATATGTCGCCTGCTTCGCGGGAACTGACCCAGGCCTGGCTGGATGAGCTGTGGTCGGCGTACCGCGAGGATGCCGCAGCAGCGCGGGGTATGGATGCCGAAGACATCCAGCAGTACGTGGACGGCTTCGCCGATCTGCTTGAGCAGCACGATGGCGATGCGGCACAGGTGGCGGTGGCTACCGGCCTGGTGACGGCGATCGCTACGCGGGACGAAGTGCGCGCCATGCTGCGCGAGCGGGTGGCGGACGAGGGGCCCGAGAGTTATCGCCATATCGATCACCGCAATTATTTGCTGGCCACCCGGGCGCAGCGAGAGGCGCCCCGCGGGGCCGCAAGCATTGGGGTGATTACCGCATCAGGCATGATTCTGGATGGGTCCCGGGCCCCGTCGGGCGCAGTGGGCGGCGATACACTGGTGCGGCTGATTCGTCAGGCGCGCGAGGATAATGATATCGAGGCGCTGGTGTTGCGGGTGGACAGCCCGGGCGGCAGTGCGTTCGCCTCGGAGCTGGTACGCCGCGAACTGGAACTGACCCAGGCCGAGGGCACGCCGGTGGTTGTGTCCATGGGCAGTGTGGCTGCCTCCGGCGGTTACTGGATAGCCATGTCGGCTGATCGTATTCTCGCCAGTCCTACCACCATCACCGGGTCCATCGGCGTGTTCGGTATTGTCCCGACCTATCAGCGCACGCTGGAAAAGATCGGCGTGCATACCGACGGTGTGGGTACCACGCGACTGGCCGGCGGTACGCGTCTTGATCGTGAACTGCATCCGGATGCAGCGCGTGCTTTCCAGACCAGCGTGGACCGGATTTATCGCCAGTTCGTAAACAGCGTGGCCGAGGCCCGCGATCTGGATGCCACCACCATGGAAGATATTGCTGATGGTCGTATATGGAGCGGCGCCAGCGCCCTGGAGCTGGGCCTGGTAGATGCGCTGGGAGACTTTGATGAGGCGCTGGCGGCGGCTGCGGAACTGGCCGGGGTGGAGACCTGGCACGCCGTGCGCATCGAACGTGAACTGAGCTTTTTTGAGAACCTGGTGGTGCAGATGGGGGGCGGCATGAGCGGTGCGGCCATACAGTGGCTGCCGCAGTCACTGCGGCCACTGGCACACAGTCTTGAACATCCCCTGTTGAAACTTGCCGATCCGCGGGGTGTCTACGCATGGTGTGCGTGTGACGCAACAACCAGCAACCAGTAGCCGGCCTGACCAGAACCCTGGCCGCCATATTTCGCGCTGATCGGGAGTACTCATGGGTTATCTGCAAAATGGTGAGTGGCATACCGGCTGGTATGACACCAGCAAGACCGGCGGGCGTTTCGTGCGCCAGGACAGCCAGTTCAGGGAGTGGGTCAGTGCCGACGACGGCAGCGCCTTTGCCCCCGCGCGGGGCCGCTACCATCTGTATGTATCGCTGGCCTGCCCCTGGGCCCATCGCACGCTGATCTTCCGCAAGCTCAAGCGGCTTGAAGACGTGATTTCGGTGTCCGTGGTTGATCCCCTGATGGGCGACGAGGGCTGGGTTTTCAGTGACGGCCCTGGTTGTGTAGCTGATTCCGTGAATCATGCGCGGCGCATGTACGAGGTATATACGGCGGCGCGCCCGGACTACTCCGGCCGGGTGACGGTGCCGGTGCTGTGGGACCGGGAAACCGGCACCATCGTGAACAATGAGTCGGCGGATATCATCCGTATGCTCAACAAGGCTTTTGACGATTTCGGCCGGCCCGACCTGGATTTCTACCCTGAAGCGCTGCGGGCGGATATCGACGAGATCAACGCTTTTGTCTACGACAACATCAACAATGGGGTGTACAAATCCGGTTTTGCCACCACCCAGCAGGCTTACGAGGAAGCGGTTACCGCGCTTTTTGATGCGCTCGACACAGTGGAAAAGCGGCTGGAAGGGCAGTCGTTCCTGTGCGGCGAGCAGGTCACCGAGGCAGACTGGCGGTTATTTACCACGCTGGTGCGCTTTGACCCCGTCTACGTCGGTCACTTCAAGTGCAACATTCGCCGTATCGCCGATTATCCCCAACTGTATGACTATACCCGGGCGCTTTATCAGGTGCCGGGCGTGGCCGAAACCGTGAATTTCGACCATATCAAACAGCACTACTACCGCAGCCATGACACCATCAACCCCACCGGGGTGGTGCCGCTGGGCCCGGCGCTCGAGCTGACGTCACCGACATCGCGCAAGGTGGTGTTGCCCGACTGATTGCTCTCTGAGGTCACCCGCCGTTTCCGGAAAGCGCCACCGAAGGCACCGAAATGAAGA
>SLLK01000081.1 GCA_007134115.1 Gammaproteobacteria bacterium
GTATCGGGCAGCATGCGCTGCATAAAGAAGCGCGCCGTGATCAGCTTGTTGCGGTAAAAGTCCTGCTCGCCGCCACCTTCAGCCAGCGCCCGGGTGGCGACCTCGGCCTGTCGGGCCCAGATCCAGGCCATCGCGGTCAACGCGAACAGGCGCAGGTAGTCAGCAGAAGCGGCACCGGCCTCCTCGCGGTTTTGCATCATCTGCTCGAACAACCAGCTGGTCGCGGTTTGCAAATCACCAAACGCCGCCGCCAGGGGCTCAATAAACTCGGCCATGTCCTGGTTGCCCTTGTGCTGCTCGATGAACGCGCCCACCGGCTTGAGGAAGGCATTGAGCGTTTCCCCGCCCCTGGAGGGCAGTTTGCGACCCACCAGATCCAGTGCCTGTACGCCGTTGGTGCCCTCGTATATCTGCGTGATCCGCACATCACGCACGAACTGCTCCACGCCGGTCTCACGGATATAGCCCGAGCCACCATAGACCTGCATGGCCAGATTGGCGGTCTCCGAACCCATGTCGGTGAAATAGGCCTTGATGATGGGTGTCATCAGGGCCAGCCAGTTCCCGGCCTGCTCGCGCACCTGTTCATCGGCGTGGTTGTGTTCCAGATCCAGCTGCAGACCGGTATACAGGGCCAGCGCGCGGGCGCCTTCAACGTAGGCGCGCGCGGTGAGCAGCATGCGACGCACATCCGGATGCACGATGATCGGATCAGCGGCCTTGTCGGGCTGCTCCGGACCGTTGAGCGCCCGGCCCTGCAGACGTTCGCGGGCAAAGGCGGCGGCGTTCTGGTAGGCCACACTGCCCACGCCCAGCGCCTGTATGCCGGTGCCCAGCCGCGCCGCATTCATCATGGTAAACATGCAGGCCAGCCCCTTGTGCTGCTCACCGACCAGGTAGCCCACCGCGTTGTCGAAGTTGATTTCGCAGGTGGCCGACGCCTTGATGCCCATCTTCTTTTCGATGGAGCCACAGTAGGCACCGTTGCGCTCGCCCAGGCTGCCGTCATCGTTGACCAGGAACTTGGGCACGATGAACAGGCTGATGCCCCGGGTGCCCTCGGGTCCGCCGGGAATCTTCGCCAACACCAGGTGAATGATATTCCCGGCCAGATCGTGCTCGCCGGCGGAAATCCAGATCTTGGTGCCGGAAATTCGGTAGGTCTCGTCGTCCTGCGGCTCCGCTTTGGTCCGGATCAGACCCAGATCCGTCCCGCAGTGCGGCTCGGTCAGGTTCATCGTGCCGGTCCACTCGCCGGCGGTCATGCGGTGCAGGTAACGGTCTTTCTGTTCCTGCGTGCCGTGATTGTAGATCGCGGCCCACGCACCGTGGGAAAGCCCCGGGTACATACCGAAGGAACAGTTGGCCGAACTGATCATCTCGGACATGGCCAGGCCGATCAGATGCGGCAAACCCTGGCCGCCGTACTCGGGATCCGAAGTCAGCCCGGGCCAGCCACCGTCCACGTAGGTCTGGTAAGCCTCGCGGAAACCTTTGGGCGTGGTGACTTCATGGTCCTTCCACGTGCAGCCCTGCTCGTCACCGCTCATGTTGATGGGGTGCAGCACCTGTTCACACAGCTTGCCGCCTT
Source organism: Gammaproteobacteria bacterium (assembly GCA_007134115.1). Taxonomy (GTDB): domain Bacteria; phylum Pseudomonadota; class Gammaproteobacteria; order UBA5335; family SLRW01; genus SLLK01. The sequence goes on from SLLK01000081.1 coordinate 1,592, forward strand.
CTTCCAGAATGGCGTCAATAATATCCGGCGAGGCTTCGCTGAAGGCCGGCAGATCACGATACTGCTCAAGATCCAGCAACTCGTGCAGAACAAAGCGGAAATCGCGCAAGGGAGCGTGGTAAATGGTCGGCATGATGGCCTCCGGGTTCTGATTGGGTGTGCTGCAGGACAGCCGCGCCGCGGTTCAGGTCTGGCGCCGCAAAAGCAGGCCATGGCGGCGCCACGGGGTGCGTAGCAGGCGCGTATTGTACGCGCTGCGCACAAGGATGTAACCCTGCGGCAGACGCCGCCATGCGGCGCGCCCGTCGCAGGCCTTTGCGCCGCCGCATGTGCATGCCATTATCGGTGCAACGCCCATTTTCAAGGTGACCTATGAACAGGGGATTCTCTTTCTCCGGCAGCCGCCGGTTGTTATACGCAACAACCCTGATGTTTGGCAGCACGCTGCTGCTCAGTGCCTGCGCACCGGCACCGGATGAGGTCCCGGACACTCAGGATGAGCTGACCGAACTGGATATCGAGTACACCCGGCATGTGCTGGACAACGGCCTGACTCTGATCGTGCATGAAGACCCGCGCGCGCCGGTCGCCGCCGTGAACCTCTGGTATCGCGTCGGCTCGCGCGACGAAAGCGACGGCGAACGCGGTTTTGCGCACCTCTTCGAACATCTGATGTACCTCGGCTCCGAACACCACGACAGCGACTACTTCGAGGCGCTGGAGCAACTCGGCGCCACCGACATGAATGCCACCACCAGTCGCGACCGCACCAATTATTTCCAGAATATTCCGGTCAGTGCCCTGGACCGCGTGCTGTGGCTGGAATCCGACCGCATGGGCCACTTTGCCGGCGCACTGACCGAGCAGAAGGTGACCAACGAACTGGGCGTGGTGGAAAACGAAAAACGCCAGCAAAGCAATCGCCCCTACGGCGATGTGTACAAGGCCCTGCTGCGCTACTCATACCCGCCGGAGCACCCCTACCACTGGCCCACCATCGGCTCCATGGATGACATGCGCGCCGCCACGCTGGATGACCTGCGTGACTGGCACCGGCGCTACTACGGTGCGGCCAATGCGGTGCTGGTGATCGCGGGAGCGGTGGACACCGCCGAAGTGGTGGACCAGGTTGAGCACTATTTCGGCCACATCCGCCCCGGCCCGCCGGTGGAGCGGATGTCACGCTGGGTTGCGCCGCTACCGGAGGCGCGGCGCAAGACCATACGCGACAACGTGGCGCAGGCGCGCATCTACCGGGTATGGAACGTCCCCGCCTGGGGCGAGCCGCAAAGAGACTACCTGGCGCTGGGGGCGTGGATTCTCGGTGGCAGCAGCGACAGCCGCCTGCACCGCCGCCTGGTGCGCGATGATCAGCTGGCCACGGGTGTCAGCGCCTATGTGTCCACCGGCGAGCTGGGCAGCCAGTTCGTGGTGGTGGTCACGGCGCGCGGCGATGCCACACCAGGCGAAGTGGAAAGGGCCATGGACCAGGAAATCAACCGCCTCGTGCGGCGCGGCCCCAGCGAACAGGAGGTGGAGCGCGCTCGCACCGCCACCTATGGCGCCTTCGCCCGAGGTCTGGAGCGGGTCGGCGGCTTCGGCGGTAAATCTGACATGCTCGCCATGAGCGAGGTCTATGCTGGTGACCCCGGCGCCTGGCGGGCGCAGCTCCAGCGCTACACCACGGTACAGCGCGGACAGATCACGCACAGCCTGCGCGAGTGGCTCACAGAGCACGCCCTGACGCTGGAAGTGCGGCCGGAACCGGCCTATCGGCAGGCCGAGGACCGCGTGGATCGCAGCGGGCTGCCGGCGGTGGACACCCCGCCGGACCTGTCCCTGCCAGACACACAGACAGTGCGGCTGGACAACGGCATGGAGTTGCGCCTGGCGCAGCGTGAAGACACCCCGCTGGTCGAGGCCCGCCTGCTGCTCGGTGGTGGCCATGCCGCGGAAGCCGGGCATCCGGGCCTGGCCTCGCTGGCGCTGGGCATGCTGCGCGAGGGCACCGACCGCTACAGCGCCACCGAGCTGGCCGCCCGGGAAGAATCGCTGGGCGCCAGTATCGGCGCCTCGGCCGGACTGGACGCAGCCACCCTGAGCCTGTCGGCGCTGCGCGCCCGCCTTGATCCCTCGCTCGAGCTGTTTGCCGAGATCGTGCGCGCCCCGCAGTTCCCCGAGCGTGAATTGGAGCGCCGGCAACAACAGCGGCTGGCAGCCATTGAGCAGGAGTTGACCTCGCCGGGTTCGCTGGCCTGGCGGGTCATGCCGGTATTGCTCTACGGGGAGGATCACCCGTACGGCCAGCCCTTTACCGGCACCGGCTACAGCGAAGTGATCGCCGATCTCGGCCGGCCGGACCTGATGGATTATCACGCGCGCTGGTTCCGGCCCGAGCAGGCCACACTGGTGGTGGTAGGCGACATCTCCATGGCACAGTTGCGCTCCAAGGTGGAGCGACATTTTGGCGACTGGCAGGCCGCCACAACGGCGCCTGAGAAGCCCGCCATAGACGATATTGAGGCCACGCCGCAGACGCGTATTTACCTGGTCGATCGCGCCGACGCCACGCAGGGGCTGATCCTGGCCGGCGGACTGGCGCCGCCGCGCAGCGATCCGCAGGATATTGCCCTGCGCGCCGCCAATACCGTGTTGGGCGGCAGCTTCAGCGCTCGCCTCAACCGTAATCTGCGCGAGCAGCGGGGCTGGTCCTATGGCACCCGCAGCAGCCTGGGCGACGCCCGGGGACCGCGTCCGTTCGTGATCACCGCCCCGGTCACCACTGCCCGCACGGCGGATGCCATGCGCGAAATCCGCTCTGAACTGGACGCGCTGCGCGAGACACGCCCGGTCAGCGAAGGCGAGCTTGAACGCGCCATCAACAGCATGACGCTGCGCCTGCCGGGGCAGCACGAAACCACGGCGGCCATTGCCGGCAGTCTCGCCAGCATCGTGATCCACGAGCTGGAAGAAGATTACTTTGATCGCTTCATCAGCGAGGCCCGCGCACTGGACACGGACGCGGTCACCGCCGCCGCCCGGCGGCTTGGCGACCCGGGACAACTGACCTGGGTGATCGTCGGCAATGCCGCAGAACTGCGCGAGCAACTGGAAGCACTGGCGTGGGCGGAGGTACAAACACTGGAAGTGCGCTGAGACGTGACGAATCTAGGACTCGCGTTCGCCGCGCTGTATTTCCACCTCGCGGTACCCCGGTACCATCCAGCGCGCCAGCACAATGCCCGCTTCGTACAGCAGATAGGCCGGCACGGCCAGCAGGGACTGCGAAAATATGTCCGGCGGTGTGAGCAGCATGCCGGCCACAAAGGCGCCGACCAGCACGTAGGCACGCTTGCTCGCCAGCGCGGCGGGCGTCGTCATACCGGTACGCACCATGAGCACCGTGGCTACCGGAATCTGGAAGGCCGCGCCGAAGGCCAGAAACAGCGTGAGCACAAAATCCAGGTAGCGGGAGATATCGGTCATCACGGCAATGCCTTCGGGCGCCATGGACACGAAGAAACCCAGCACCAGCGGCAGGACCACGAAATAGGCGAAGGCGATACCCAGGTAGAAGAGCAGGCTGCTCATGAACATCAGCGGAAAGGCGAAACGCCGCTCGTGGGCATACAGCCCCGGGGCGATAAAGGCCCACACCTGCCACAGCACCACCGGCATCGCCAGCACCAGCGCCGACACGGCGGCCAGCTTGAACGGGGCAAGAAAGGGTGAAGCCACCTCGGTGGCAATCATGCTGGTCCCCGCCGGCAGGTGCTGCATCAGCGGCCCCGCCAGCAGCGCATAGAGGTCGCGGGCAAAAATCGCCAACGGCACCAGAAACACCAGCACCGCGAGCATCGCCCACAACAGGCGCCGCCGCAGTTCGGTCAGATGCGATACCAGCGGCGCCGGCTTGTCATCCTGCGGCGCCTCGCTCATTTGCGGGGTCCCTTTTGTTCTTTTCCGTCGTGCTCCCGGCCGACGTCCGACAATGATTCACGGGTCTCGCGTACGGCATCACGCAGGCTCTGCGCCTCTTCTGATTGCTCCAGACGCTCACGCAACTCGGCCGCGTGTACCTGGCGGTCCACTTCGGTGCGCACCGCATTGAGGAAGCTGCGCGCGCGGCTGAACCAGTGACCCGCCACCCGCGCCGCGCGCGGCAAACGCTCGGGGCCAATCACCATCAGCGCCACGAACAGAATCAGCAGCAGTTCCCAGAAACCGATATCGAACATGGCACATCGCCCCGGAGGCCGTCACAACACGGCATTCAGCTTTTGCTGGAACCGCCGCGTGTCGAGCCGGTCGTCTTGCGCTTCGCGCCGGTGGCTGCCTTGCGCTTTGGCGCCGCTTTGGTGGACGTCTTGTCGGCACTGGATTCCAGTGTTGCAGATGATTTTTTGTCGTCACCGGCGTCGCCCTCGCTCACCGCCGAGCGGAAGCTCTTGAGCGCCGAGCCCAGGTCCGAGCCCAGGTTACGCAACCGCCGGGTACCGAACAGCAGCACCACGATGACCAGGATGATCAATAACTGCCAGATACTGATGCCACTCAACATAGCCTGTCTCCGTTTTCACGTGGGCGCGCGACAAGGACCGCGCGTCTATTGCGCCGGCTTGTTCCGGGCGGCTTTCTCATCCAGGCCGGACAGGCCGAAGCGGCGGCCCAGCTCGCGCAGCACCTCATCCGGACCCAGCCCCTGCTGCGCCAGCAGTACCAGCGTATGGAACCACAAATCGGCCACCTCGTGCACGATTTGCGCACGATCACCATCGCGTGCGGCAAGCAGGGTTTCCGTGGCCTCCTCGCCAATCTTGCGCAGAATGGCATCCATACCCTGGTGGTAAAGCCCGGCCACGTAGGAACTGTCGGCCGCGGCCGATTTGCGCGCTTCGAGCACTTCAGCCAGGGCCGCGAGAATCTGCCGCTCGTCATTCATCGCCTTGCGCACCCTTGCCTGCATACATATGCGCCGGGTCCTGCAACACCGGCTCCACGGTTTGCCAGTCGCCATCGCCGTGACGCCGGAAAAAACAACTGCGGCGCCCGGTGTGGCAGGCCACCCCGCCACGCTGCCGCACGCGCAACAACAGCGTATCACCGTCGCAATCCAGGCGTATCTCCTCAACGTCCTGCACGTTGCCGGAATGCTCGCCCTTGCGCCACAGGCGCTTGCGGGAACGCGACCAGTACACGGCATGACCCTCGGTCACCGTCAGCGCCAGGGCCTCGCGATTCATCCACGCCATCATCAGCACCGTGCCGTCTTCAGCGTCCTGGGCAATCACCGGCAACAGCCCGTCGCCGTTCCACTGCACCGCGTCCAGCCACGCCGCATTGTTGTCTGTCATCAGCGCCTGACCTCCACGCCGCGGGCGGCCATGAAGTCCTTGGCCTCGCCCACGGTAAATTCGGCAAAATGGAAGATACTCGCCGCCAGCACGGCATCCACCTGTCCCTCGATCACCCCTTCCACCAGGTGCTCCAGGTTGCCCACGCCTCCGGAGGCGATCACCGGTACCGGGACCGCATCACCCACCGCGCGCAACAGGGGAATATCGAAGCCCTCCCGGGTGCCGTCACGATCCATGCTGGTAAGCAGGATCTCACCCGCGCCGCGGGCGACCATTTCGCGCGCCCAGGCCACCGCGTCGAGCCCGGTAGACTTGCGCCCGCCGTGAGTGAATATTTCCCAGCGCGGCGGCTCGTCGTCCGCCGACACACGGCGCGCGTCGATGGCCACCACAATGCACTGCGAACCGAAACGCGCCGCCGCCTCACTGACGAAATCAGGGTGATGCACCGCCGCCGTGTTAATGGACACCTTGTCGGCACCGGCGCACAGCAGACGCCGTATGTCCTCGCTACGACGCACCCCGCCGCCCACGGTCAGCGGGATGAACACCTGGCCGGCGACCTGCTCCACCACATGCACGATGGTTTCACGGTCGTCCGAACTGGCCGTGATGTCCAGAAAACAAAGCTCATCGGCGCCTTCCGCATCGTAACGGCGCGCCACTTCCACGGGATCACCCGCATCGCGGATATCCACGAACTTCACACCCTTGACCACGCGGCCGTCGGCCACGTCGAGGCAGGGAATGATGCGCTTGGCCAGGGTCACGCGGAGACCAGCTCGTCGGCCAGTTGTTGCGCTTCGGCGAGATCCAGGCTGCCTTCGTACAGGGCCCGGCCAATCACGGCGCCACTAATGCCTTCGTCGGCCACAGCGCACAGACGACGCACGTCATCCAGCGAGGCAAGGCCACCCGAGGCGATCACCGGCACGCTGACGTGGCGCGCCAGCGCCACCGTGGAATCGACATTAAAACCCTGCATCATGCCGTCACGGCTGATGTCGGTGAATATGATCGAGTTCACGCCGTCATCCTCGAGGCGTTCGGCCATGTCCTCTACCGTGTGATGCGAAAGCTTGGACCAGCCGTCTACCGCCACCTTGCCGTCGCGTGCATCCAGCCCGACGATAATGCGCCCGGGGTATTCCACACACACGTCATTCACGAAATGAGGCGTATTCACCGCCCGGGTGCCAATAATGACCCACGTCACGTCGGCGTCCAGGTAGGCCTGCACCGTATCCTCGTCACGAATGCCGCCGCCCACCTGCACCGGCAAGTCAGGAAAACTGTGGGCAATCTCGCGGATTATTCCGGTATTCACCGGTTCACCGCGCATCGCACCGTCAAGGTCGACCACATGCAGGCGCCTCGCCCCGGCCTCGACCCAGCGTGCGGCCACCGCCACCGGATCCTCATCAAACACCGTGACATCATCCATGCGGCCCTGACGCAACCGCACACACTTGCCGTCCTTGATATCAATCGCCGGTATCAACAACATGACCGTCTCTCCAAGCCCGTCATCATTCGCGCCGCACACAGGCGGCTTCTGGCAATCATCTGATCACGCCGACTCACTGCCATCCCAGTCCACAAAATTCTGCAACAGCCTCAACCCTGCATCCTGGCTCTTCTCCGGGTGGAACTGCACGGCAAAGACATTGGGCCCTGCCAGCGCACTGGCGAAACGCAGGCCATAGTCGGTATACGCCGCCACCCCCTCGCTGTCGTGCGGCGCATAATAGCTGTGCACGAAATAAAACCGGCTGCCCGGAGCAATGCCGGACCACATGGGGTGTTCGCCAGCCGGGTGCACTGCATTCCAGCCCATGTGCGGAATCCGGATGTCACGCACGGCGCCCGGCTCGCGCAACTGCGGGTCAAACCGGCGGATGCGCCCGGCAAAAAGCCCGAGGCACGAGGTACCGCCACTTTCATCGCTGGCTTCCAGCAGCGCCTGCATGCCCAGGCAAATACCCAGCACCGGGCGCTCCCTGATGACTTCACGCACCAGCGCATCAAGCTCCAGTCGCTGCAGTTCCTGCATGCAGTCACCTATCGCGCCGACGCCGGGGAAGACCAGCCTGCCGGCCCGGCGCAACCGGTCCGGATCGCTGCTTACGGAAACCACGGCGGAACCCGCCACATGCTCCAGTGCCTTGGCAATGGAGTGCAGATTTCCCATCCCGTAATCAATGACAGCGATGTGGCTCATGGCAGGGCGGCGCGCAAACTCCGGTTAAAGCTTGCCCTTGGTCGAGGGCATGGCGCCGGCGTTACGGGGATCCGCCTCGGTGGCGGCCCGCAGGGCCCGGCCAAACGCCTTGAATATGGTTTCGGCAATGTGGTGGGCGTTGCGCCCGCGCAGATTGTCGATGTGCAGGGTGACCCCGGCGTGATTAACAAAGCCCTGAAAGAACTCACGCACCAGATCAACATCGAAGTCGCCAATACGCGCACGCGGATAGTCGGCAAAATACGCCAGACCCGGGCGGCCGGAGAAATCCAGCACCACGCGTGACAGCGCCTCGTCGAGCGGCACGTAAGCGTAGCCGTAACGAAAAATACCGCGCCTGTCGCCCACCGCCTCGGCCACAGCCTGGCCCAGGCTGATGCCCGTATCCTCGACGGTGTGGTGCGCGTCAACCTCCAGGTCGCCCTCTGCCTTGATGTCCAGATCCACCAGCCCGTGGCGGGCAATCTGGTCAAGCATGTGGTCGAAGAAGGGCACGCCAGTGTCCAGCGTGGATTTTCCGCTGCCGTCAAGATTGACCGAGACCCGGATGCGGGTCTCCAGCGTATTGCGTTCGATGGTGGCGGTTCGCTTGCTCATCAGGCCCACGGGGCTTCGGTTTAAGGTCATCGGAGGGTGCAAGCATAACCCGAATACGTCGCTTGCACGAATCAGTCAGCGCCGGACTCAGAGACGATGAATCCAGGGATCACCGGTGCCATGCTCGCGCGCCAGTGCGCCGCCCACGGCACGCGCATCAGCCTCGCTGCGAAAAGGCGCGATCAGCAACCGGTGCCAGGTACCGCGACTGTCCCGGTGCTGCTCAACGCGCGCCGGATAACCCTGCGCCTGCAGTGTCTCTGCCAGACGGCGCGCATTCGCCGGCTCACGCAGGGACAGCAGGTTGGCGACCCAGCGTGAACCCTGCTCCATCACGCCACGCGCGTCGGCCAGCGTCATCGCCCCGGACTGCCGCCCGGCCGACTCGGGAGCCAGTGTGCCGCTGTCCAGATCACCGTTGTGTACCCGGTACCAGCTCGCCGGATCACTGTAGCGCGTCGGCTCCAGGCCCGGCGCCGACATGCGAAACTCGCCGGCGACCAGCAACACATCACCGACATTGTCGCGCACTTCGGCCAGCACTTCGCCGCTGTCGAACTCCAGCCGCAACAGGCCGGCATCCAGATACATGGGCCGCGTCACGCCGCCCACGGGGCCGGCGTAGCGCATGCGCCCCTCGGCCATGCGCACATACAGGGCGTCACTGTCCGGATCATGGTGGTTGATTTCAAAACGGCTGTGCTCACCCACGTGCACGGAACTGCCGTCGTTACGTTCCATATGCACGGTGCCGCCGGCACCGGTGACCAGGGTATCACCGGGGCGCACCTCGATCCCCGGCGACAGCGCTTCACGCTCACCGTCACGCTCCAGCCAGGCCGGAGACAACACACCGTCTATGGCTGCCGGCGCGGTGATGGCAGCAGGGCTGAAAAACGTGATGAGCAGCGCCAGTGCGGGCGTCCACAAGCTGCGGGGCATGGTGTATTCCCTCATGATCGGTACCGTCCCTCAGGGCATACTACACGCCCCGGCGGCATCCTCAAGTATCGCTGCCGGCACCGGCTGTGGCGGGCGGCACCTCAAGCCAGAAACTCACCGGGCCGTCGTTGACCAGGCTGACCTGCATATCTGCACCAAAACGCCCCACCGCCACGGCACCGGCATGCGCTGCAACGGCGCGCTGATGCAGGTATTCGAGCAATGCGCGCGCGTGCTGCGGGGCAGCGGCGTGACTGAAACCGGGTCGGTTACCGTGCCGGGTATCGGCCGCCAGCGTAAACTGCGGGACCAGCAAGAGATCACCTCCGATATCCGTCAAGCTTCGGTTCATGCGCTGCTGGTCGTCAGCAAATACCCGGTAGGCGAGCAGGCGTTGCAACAGCCGCTCGGCCTCGCGGCGGGTGTCATCGCGCTGCGCCGCCACCAGGACCAGCAACCCGCGCTCAATGGCGGCAATGGGCTCGCCATCCACCGCCACACCGGCGTGCGCTACCCGTTGCAGAAAACCGATCAATCCCGCTGGCGTCCTTACATCTGCGCTTGCACTCGTCACAATAATGACATGCGCCGCAAGGGCACACAACGACAACGCCCCGGCCAGACACGCGCAACTCACTGAAGCGAAAACGTGTACATGCCGACGCGCGCCCTCGGGTAAGCAAATGCTTACACAAACTGTAGCCACTGGCCGACTGCCATCCGGAGGCCACTGGGGCATCATCGGACTCGCGGATGAGGCATGGAATGCCAAAGGAACGCCGGACAGGGAATACCGGGACAGGGAATGCTCCGTGACGGAGCCCAGGGAAAGAACAACGATCATTCGCCGGCAAGGAATGCCTCTTACTTGTGAGCCTGGCGAGCGAACGGAATCCACAAAGGGTATTTGTGTGGGCCGGGAGGCCGAAAGGAAGCAGACACGCTCACAAGTGATGCACGAGGACTCAATCACCTCCAGCCGATATGGCTAACGCAGCCCCGGGCGGGAATTCCGCCCGGGGATTTTTTTGTCTGCGTACGCGCTGCTGCTGGCTGCGGCGCCGGAACCCCGCCGTGCGGCGGACTTCAGAAAAAGTCGAAGGAACGCTCCAGGCGGAGAATCCAGCGCAGACGATCGCTGGTGCCTTCGGCATCCACGTCACCCCGGTCGGTACTCACAAACCCCATATACCAGTCGAAATCACGCATGGAGCGGGTAATAAACATGCCGTAGTCGTTGTAGCTACCGGTGACCCGCGCGCCTTCCTGACCCGCGTACAGCCGCCCCCCGTCGGGTTCGTCGCTGGCATTACTGAAATAGCTGCCGCGCGAATGACCGACGAACAGGTTGAGGCCGACGCCGGTACGCCCGCGCCAGGTGTAATCCATCTTCAGGTACCAGGCGCTGTCGGAGCTACTCAGGTAGTCGTCGGCATAGCGCGCCGAGAGATTGATAGGTCCCGCCGAGAAAATACCGTAGAACTCCATGTAGTTCAGGCTTTCATCAACGAAAATACTGCTCTCGGAGAAGAAGTACTGGGTCACCCCGATATCGTAGCCCCAGTTCAGCGAGCGCGTGGCGAAGCCTGCGCTCAGCTCGGTGCGATTGCCTTCACCCAGATTGCGGGTGGTAAAAGCGCCGTGCATACCGCTGATATGCTCATGTCGCAGCCCACCGCTGACGCCTACGCCACGAGTGAGATCCAGGCCCCGGTATATGTTGGTCGTACCGATCTCGAAACTGCCGCTGGTATAGGCCAGGGCCGTACCCGGCGTAAACGCCATCAGTACAAGCGCCGTCCCGACGAGAATCACCTTCAATTTATTCATACCTCCCTCTCTGGCCTGGCTACCCGGGGTCGACTGCGTACGGTATCTGTTCGCTGAAAACGCGGAGGCGACACTCTAACCGCCGCGCCGCGCCGCGGTAAAGCTCTCCCGCCGCTGCACGGCCTGCGCGGAAGTTTACCCAAGGCGAAGGCCGCCGACCAGCGGCGCGCGAACGGACAGCGACCAATGCTTGCGGCAACGCTTGCCGGGACGCGTACAATGGCCCGCTTGCAAGTCAACTACAGGCCTCTATACCTCGCATGAAAACGCCTCTCAACCCACCCCAGGTGCAAGCGGTGCGCCACGTCGACGGCCCCTTGCTGGTTCTCGCCGGCGCGGGCAGCGGCAAAACCCGTGTCATCACCCACAAGATCGCCTGGCTGGTGCGCGAGTGCGGTCATGCGCCAGGCAACATCGGTGCCGTAACCTTTACCAACAAGGCCGCGCGCGAAATGAAATCGCGGGTGGCGGCGCTGCTCGGTCCGCGCGACGGTCGCGGCCTGATGGTGTCCACCTTTCACAGCCTGGGACTGCGCATCCTGCAACGCGACCATGCGCACCTCGGCTACCGCAGCGGGTTCTCCATTTTTGACGCCGAAGACGCGCGCGGGGTCATGCGCGAATTACTGCGCAGCGCCGGCACGGATGCAGACCAGGACGGTGAACGACTGCAATGGCGCATCAGCGCCTGGAAGTCCGACATGGTGTCGCCCGAGCAGGCCATCAGCAAGGCGGCTGATGACACCGAACATCACCAGGCCCTGCTCTACGCCGAATACCAGCGCCACCTGCAGGCTTATAATGCCTTCGATTTCGATGATCTCATCGTACGCCCGGTACAGTTACTCGCCGAGCAGCCGGATGTCAGGGAGTACTGGCAAAATCGCCTGCGTTACCTGCTGGTGGACGAATACCAGGATACCAACACGTCGCAGTACGACCTGCTGCGCCAGCTCACCGGCGTACGCGCGCGTTTTACCGTGGTCGGCGATGATGACCAGTCGATCTATGCGTGGCGGGGCGCTCGCCCGGAGAACCTGCATCGCCTGAGCGAGGATTATCCGACACTGCGGGTGATCAAGCTGGAACAGAACTATCGGTCCACCGCGCGCATCCTGCGCAGCGCGAACGCGCTCATCGCCGGCAATCCGCACCTGTTCGACAAGCAACTGTGGAGCACCCTGGGCGACGGGGATCCGCTGCGCGTGATTCGCAGCCGCGACGCCGACACGGAGGTCACGCGCATTGCCGGCGAAATCATCCAGCACCGTTTTCACAAACGCACGGCCTTTTCCGATTACGCCATTCTCTACCGGGGCAACCATCAGGCGCGGCCTTTCGAGAAAGCACTGCGCGAACATCAGATCCCCTATCGCATCAACGGCGGCAATTCCTTTTTCGACAAGGCCGAAATCAAGGATCTGATGGCGTATCTGCGCTTGCTGGTCAATCCGGACGACAACAGCGCCTTCCTGCGCATCATCAACACCCCGCGCCGCCAGATCGGCGCCAGCACACTGGAAAAACTCGGCGCCTATGCGGGGCAGCGTGATATCAGCCTGGTCGCTGCGTGCGGCGAGATGGGCCTGGGCGAATACCTCGCCGAGCGCAACCTGCAGCGTGTACGTGAATTCTCGCAATGGCTGGACGACATGACCCGCATGGCGGCCCGGGAGCCAGTGGCCAATGTAGCGCGCCGGGTGCTGCATGAAACCGACTACGAGGCATGGCTGCTCGAGACCAGCCGTGATCCGGTGCGAACGGAAAAGCGCATGGCGTCGCTGGCCGAGCTGGTTGAATGGCTGGGCAAGCTGGCCGCGCGCGAGGAAATGGACGGCCGGCTCGACCGCGTACTGGCCCACCTGAGCCTGATGGGCATTCTGGATCGCCAGGCGGATGACGACGGCGGCGACCAGGTCCAGTTGATGACCCTGCACGCAGCCAAGGGGCTGGAATTCGACCATGTATTCATGGTCGGCATGGAGGAAGGGCTGTTGCCCCATCAGGCGAGTATTGACGCCGAGACCATCGAGGAAGAACGGCGCCTGTGTTACGTGGGCATTACCCGCGCACGACGCTCATTGACCCTGAGCTGGGCCGCGCATCGGCGCCGCGCAGGCGACACTGTGGAATGCGAACCCAGCCGCTTCCTGGCCGAACTGCCCACTGCGGATGTGGTATGGGAAGATCCAACCCGGCCGGTAGACCCCGAAGTCAGGGCGGCCAAAGGACGCGCTCATCTGGCCACCCTGCGGGACTTGCTGGCCAACGATTGACGACGGGCCCGGCCACCCGCTGTGACCGGGCTGCCTGCGGCGATTAGCGGCCCAGCCGCTCCAGCATATAGTCGACCGATTTCGCGACTTCGTCGTCACTGAGGTTGGGGTTGCCGCCACGCGCCGGCATCTGGCCAATACCCTCAATGGCATGGCGCACCAGGGTTTCGCGGCCCTGGTCGAGTCGATTGTTCCAGGTACCGGCATCATCGGTCAGCGGCGCCTGCATCGCACCCGAGTCATGACAGGCAGCGCAGTTGTTGCGGTAGATCTGCTCGCCGCTGAGCTCGGCCACCTCGGTGGGCCCGGCCTCCGCCATAGTGCCCGGCTCGCCGGTATTCACGCGACCCCAGGGCTGCACACGCTCAGCCAGCACCTGTCTCGCCAGCGGATCCGCCTCGTCATCCCCGGTGATCGACACCACCAGCATTGCCAGCAGAATCAGCAGCAGGGCAAAAGCCACCATGCCGCCCAGAAGCCAGTACATGATCTGCAAGAAATTGCTGTCCTGATCGCCCACCGCTGAAAACCCCCGTAAAAGACACTGGACGGAGCCGTACCGACTCCCCGGAAGCTCGCAAGTATACCGGGAATACAGCCCCGGCAAAACACCCGGCGCATGGACGACCGAACGGTAAAGCGTTATCCTTGGCGCCCGCACTGGCCGCCCGTGCAACCGGCACGCGTCATGTGCGGCTCAGGGCATACCCGAAAGGGCGAGCCGCAGGAAGTACCGGGTCATCCTGCCCCGTCGGCAGGCGACACAACCAGTTTTTGCGCCCGTAGCTCAGTTGGATAGAGCGTCGGCCTCCGAAGCCGAAGGTCGCAGGTTCGAATCCTGCCGGGCGCGCCA
>SLLK01000172.1 GCA_007134115.1 Gammaproteobacteria bacterium
CACCGGGGCCCCCCACCCGCCGTGATCCGACGGCGGTATGTGGCGATCCGGTACAAGCTGACATTTGCCCTCGCTTTCGCTGCCGGCTGGTGCGTTTTTAGCACCTGGGTAGCGCTGCCGTGGATCAATGATCTGGCCGAATTGACCGGATATGTGTTCGCCGTCGTGATTGTTGCCGGCATCGCGCTGATTCCGGGGTTTGCCAATGCTTTCGTCGTCTCCAGTCTGTTGATGGATCGGCGGCCACTCTTTGATCACTCCGTTTTACCACGCCCGTTGACCATTCTGGTTGCCGCCTACAATGAGGCCTGGCATATCAGCGATACGCTGCACGCGATTTATCGTCAGCATTACGAGGCGTCGATTGAAATCATCGTTATAGACGATGGCTCGACCGATGGCACCGCCGCTCACGCGCGGGCGGCTGCCCGCGACGAACTGCGTCCATCAAACATCTCGGTGCGGGTGATTTCATTGCCGAAAAATGCTGGCAAGGCAACGGCACTCAACCGTGGATTGCAGCACGCTTCGCACGATCTGATCATGACGGTGGACGCTGATACCTGGCCTTATCGTGATGCAATCAGAAATCTGGTCATCAACCACATGCTCAGCCCAAAGGGCACGGCGGCCACCGCGGGCACAGTGCTGGTCCGTAATTCGCGCAAGAACCGGCTGACCCGGTTGCAGGAATGGGATTATTTTCAGGGCATAGCGGTCGTCAAGCGCGTACAGTCCCTGTATCAGGGGACCATGGTGGCGCAGGGTGCCTGTTCGGTCTACGAGCGTTCCGTATTGCACGAGATTGGCGGGTGGGAACCTACGGTGGGCGAAGATATTGTCCTGACCTGGGCGATCACCAGCAAGGGTTATCGCGTGGGATATGCAGAGAATGCTTTTGTTTTTACCAATGTTCCGGAAACGATGGGCGCCTACTTTCGTCAGCGTCGTCGCTGGGCCAGGGGCCTCATGGAGGCCTTCAGGCGCTTTCCCGGCGTATTGATACGGCCGCGGATGAATTTGCCGTTTGTTTATCTCAATGTGCTCTACCCTTATATGGACCTCATGTATGTAGCGGTATTCGTGCCGGGGATACTTGCGGCCGTGTTTTTCGGTTTTTATGCCGTGGTTGGGCTGATGACGTTGTTCCTGCTGCCGTTGGCCCTGCTTTGTTCGTTCGTCATGTATATCAAACAGCGTAATGTATTCCGCGTGTACGGTTTGCATGTGCGGCGAAATATCCTCGGTTATCTCGGCTATCTGGTTGCTTACCAGATGGTGCTCTCACCCGCGAGTCTGGCCGGATATTTTTCGGAACTGTTTAACTTCAGGAGAAGCTGGTGAAAATTTCGCTGGCGTTGTTATTGTTGATGGTCGGGGCGATCTCACCGGTATGCGCGGAGACCCTGCGCAGTACGACCACGCTGCAGGTGATGGATGACTCCGACGACGTCCGCCAGTACCGCGTTTTCACTGGTGTGACGGGCCGCGTGGACGCGCAGGGGCAGCATCGCCTCGGTGCCGGTATCGGCTATCACCGTTTGAGTGATGTGGATGGACGGCACATCTTCCGTCAGGCCCGGTTCGATTATCAGTATCAGCCGACGCCGGCTACGGCGCTGGAAGGGTCTGTCGGCATGCTGCGCGGAGAGGACTGGTCGCCGCTGGAAGGTCATCTTCAGTTGCGCCACAACTTTGCTGCTCCAGTGTATATGGAGCTTTTCGCCGAGCGTACCTATGTGGATACGGTGGCGGCCATCGAGAATGAGATCGACCTGCGCAGTGTGGGTGTTTCCCTGGATTTCGGCCCGTACGCCGGATGGACCGTGGTGGGAGCCCATACCCGCCAGCGCATGGGTGACGGTAATAATCGCGGTATCAGCGTTGGTCGCCTGATCTACGAAACCGCCCATCCGTCACTGCTGCTCGAGGGCAGATCACGGTTTGTGCGCAGCGATTTCGACGGCGCCGAGTATTTCAGCCCGGAAAAACTCGATGAACATCTGGTGTCCGTTGTCTGGCGCCAGCCGGTCCATGGTGATCGCTGGTATGTATCGGCGCGTGCCGGAGGTGGTCAGCAACGGGTGAACAGCGAAGACAGCGAAGCCGTCTTTGTGGCTGAACTTCAGTGGCGCGGCTGGTTCGATCATCATTGGGGACTGGAGGCCGAAGCGATGTGCCGCAACACGGGTGACCTGAACGCGCGTGCCGCCGATGGCGACTATCGCTTCTGCATGGCGACGGTCTCGCTCCTGCGGTCCTGGTGATCGTTGCTGTCAGTCTCGATCCAGCAGCCGCCGCCGGGCTTCCTCGTATTTTTCCGCCGTGCGACGGATGATCTCTGCCGGCAGCCTGGGTCCCGGCGGGGTCTTGTCCCAGTCCAGGGTTTCCAGATAATCGCGCACGAACTGTTTGTCGAAGCTGGGCGGGTTGTGGCCCGGCTGCCACTGGTCGGCGGGCCAGAAACGCGAGGAATCGGGCGTGAGCACTTCGTCAATAAGCACGACTTCGCCGTGATCATCCAGCCCGAACTCGAACTTGGTGTCGGCGATGATGATGCCGCGCTCGCGGGCATATCCGGCGGCACGTTCGTAAATGGCGATGGCCAGGTCGCGTACGCGGGCGGCGATGTCGGCGCCGAGTAACTCTTCTGTCTGCGCGTAGCTGATGTTCTCGTCGTGGCCGCCCACGTCTGCCTTGGTCGACGGGGTGTAAAGCGTCTGTGGCAACTGTGCCGCCAGCTCCAGGCCGGCTGGCAGTTCGATGCCGCACACGGCGCCGCTGCGCTGGTAATCCTTCCAGCCCGAGCCAATCAGGTAGCCGCGCACGATGGCCTCCACCGGCAGGGCCCGCAGGCGCTTGACCACCACCGCACGACCGGCGACCTGACGGCGTTCATCGTCGGTCTTCACGACATCCTCGGGGCGGATATCCGTCAGATGGTTGGGCACCTGGTCGGCCAGTTGCCGGAACCAGAATGCCGATACCTCGCTCAATACCCGGCCCTTGCCGGGGATGGGGTCGGGCAGCACCACGTCAAAGGCCGACAGGCGGTCAGTGGTGATGATCAGCATGTGCGCGGCGTCTACTTCATAGAGGTCGCGCACCTTGCCCTCGTGCAGGCGTTTGAGGCTGGGCAGGTCGGTGCCGTGAATGGTGGGCAGTGCGCTCATGGGTTGGCATCGGTTGATGGGTGAAAGCGCGATTTTAACAGGGTTTTCACTGCGAACGGGCCGTGCCGGTCACGGTCATCATTCCCCACAGCCGGTCAATGCGGTAGCGGCGTACGCGCACATCGGCGAATGCGGATTGGCTGAGCAAATGCTGCAGCTCCTGGCCGCAGTATATGTGCTGGAATGGCCGTCGTGTAAGCCGCAGCCAGGCGCCGAGCAGCCGCATGCTGAGATAGTCGCGACACCAGTCGGTGATCACCAGCCGGCCGTTCGGTTTGAGCACGCGGTGCATTTCGGCCACCGCCGCCCGGGGGTGTTCGAAGTAATGAAAGGCGCTGGTAGAAACGAGCACATCAAACTGCCCGGTGCCAAAGGGCAGTGAATCAGCCGGCGCCTGATACAGGCCAACGGACTCCGGCAGGCGTTGGCGAGCCACATCCAGCATGCTCCCCACCGGATCTGCGCCGCTCAGGGAGACACGCGGGTGGCGTTGTGCCAGGGCTTCCAGCAAGGCGCCGGTGCCGCAGCCCACGTCGAGTACCTGTTGCCCCGACGCAAGCGCCGGCAGCCGGCGCAGGGTGGCGTTGACCGTGGCGTCAATATACCGCGACCACTGACGGTCATACGCCGGCGCCATGCGCCGGTATTCCTCAATGACCCGTCGGCTGGTTTTTGCGGGAGGATGATCGGGCGCCGGGTTCATGCGCAGAGGGTACACCGTGCGCGGGCGTCCGGCCTATGTGGCGGACTCAGTCTCTGCGCCCCTGGCGACCGCTTTCGCCCTTGTGTCGCTTGCCGTATCCCTGTTTGCCGCGTTTCTCCCGGTGCTCGTCGAACCGGGCACGTTGTTCTTCGGTGAGAATCCCGCGCACCTCGGCGTGCATGCGTGCGCGCATCAGGCTGGCTTCCGCTGTTAACTCGCCCAGCCGTTCGGCGGCACGTTCTGCTGCCGCTTCGTCGAAGCCGTCCGTGGATGCCTCGCGCAGGGCGTGGCGTTGTTCGCGCATTTCGCTGTGAATTTCACGCATGTGTGGATGATGGGTCTCGTGGATGGCGCGCCATTGTTCTTTCTGGTTGTCGCTGAGCTCCAGATGCCCGGCCATGCGCTCCATGTGCTGGCGGTGATCGCCGTGTTTTCCATGATGGTGGCCGA
>SLLK01000176.1 GCA_007134115.1 Gammaproteobacteria bacterium
AGCTATTTCTACCCTTCGGTGTGTTCGGTGATTTCGGTGGCTCATTGAACCAGGGGTGGCACCGTCTTTGAACAGCGCCACCGAAATCACCGAATCGACCGAGGTGGGCTATCCCCGCCCTTCTGTGTATTCGGTGATTTCGGTGGCTGGTTTAACCAGGGGTGGCACCGTCTTTGAACAGCGCCACCGAAATCACCGAATCCACCGAGGTGAGCTGTTTCCACCCTTCGGTGTATTCGGTGATTTCGGTGGCTCTATCAAGTGGTGCAGGCAGTGCGTTCGGGCTGGCCCCCGAACTCACCGAACAAGCACCGCTGTGAGCTCTGAGGGGGATTTCATGGCTTCAGACTTCAGACTGCTGGTGAGCGGTTTGTCGCGACCCTCAGAGAGCCCCGTCGGGGATCAGGCGCGGATGAAGCCGGTGGTTCTCTGACGGTTTCAGTGTCCTCCGGGGGATGCTTTCATCGCACCATCTGCTCTAAGGAAACGCTGAGGCTGACTTTCTGGCAAAGCCCCGAAGGGCCCGCTGAGACGTGACGAATAGATCAGCGTTTCCCTAAGGGCTTAAAGCAGGACGCATTGACCAGAGATTGCTAATCCTCGGTCAGGCGCCGCAAGGCATAAAGAATCTCCAGCGCCTGTTTGGGGCTCACGCTGTCCGGGTCCAGCTGTTTCAGTTCCCGTACCACCGGATGCGGCTGTTGCTCGAAGAGGCCCAGTTGGGGTGAGGCGCCGCCGCTGCGCTGTTCAGGCGGGGTGCGCCCGGGCGCCTCAAGCGCCGCCAGATAGTCGCGCGCGGCATGCACGACATCACGGGGTACCCCCGCCAGTGCCGCCACATGCAGCCCGTAACTGCGATCCGCCGGCCCCTCGCGTACCGCGTGCAGGAACACCAGTTGATCGCCATGTTCGGCGACTTCCACATGCACGTTGACCACGCCCGGATGGCTGTCGGCCAGCCGCGTGAGTTCGAAGTAATGTGTGGCGAACAGGGTGAGAGCGCCGATTCGGCGCGCCAGATGATCGGCGCAGGCCCAGGCCAGTGACACGCCGTCGTAGGTGCTGGTGCCCCGGCCGACTTCGTCCATCAGCACCAGGCTGTCGGCGGTGGCATTGTTGAGTATGTGCGCGGTTTCGGTCATCTCCACCATGAAGGTGGAACGGCCGGAGGCCAGATCATCGGCCGCGCCGATGCGGGTAAAGATACGGTCCACCGGCCCCATGCGTGCGGCGCGTGCGGGGACATAGCTGCCGATGTGGGCGAGCAGTGTCATCAGAGCGACCTGGCGCATGTACGTGGACTTGCCGCCCATGTTGGGGCCGGTAATCACCAGCATGGACTGCTCGCGGTCCAGGCGTACGTCATTGGCGACGAACGGTTCGCTGCGGGCCTGCTCCACGACCGGATGGCGTCCAGCTTCGATCATGATGCCGGGTGTGTCGACCAGTTCCGGTGCGCACATATCCAGGGCGAGCGCGCGTTCCGCCAGGCAGCTCAGCACATCCAGTTCGGCCACCGCCGTGGCCATCTGTTGCAGGGGCGCCAGTGCCCCGGCCAGCTGTTCCAGCAGTTCCTCGTATAACTGTTTTTCCCGCGCGAGCGATCGCTCGCGCGCGCTGAGTACCTGATCCTCGAAACCCTTCAGTTCGGGGGTGATGAAGCGTTCGGCGCCCTTGAGCGTCTGGCGACGCGTATACTCGGCGGGTACCGTGCCGCTGCGCGCCCGACTGATCTCGATGTAGTAGCCATGCACGCGGTTGTAGCCCACCTTGAGGGTGTCGATGCCGGTGCGTTCGCGTTCGCGCTTCTCCAGTTCGCGCAGGAATTCGTCCGCGTTGCGGGACAGATCGCGCAGCTCGTCGAGCTCGGCGTCATAACCGGGGGCAATGACGCCGCCGTCACGTGCCAGAGCCGGCGGTTCCTGCACAATGGCGCTCTCCAGCAGGGCATGTGTTTGCGGGTGCTCACCGCAGGCTGTGGCCAGTGCCGCCAGATGCGGATCAGCCAGGGTTTCCACACTGGCACGCAGCGCGGGCAGTTCGCCCAGGGCGTGGCGCAGGGCAACCAGATCGCGCGGCCGTGCCGAGCGCAGCGCGACGCGCGCCAGAATACGTTCTACATCGCCGATGCCCGTGAGGTGTTCGCTCAGATTCAGATGCCGGCGGTCATCGGCGAGTGCGCCCACTGCTTGTTGCCGCTGACGCAGTACGTCGTGCCGCCGCAGCGGGCGCTGCAGCCAGCGGCACAGCAGCCGGCTGCCCATAGCGGTGGTGGTGTGGTCGAGTACGGCAGCCAGCGTGTTGTCACGGCCGCCGCCAAGATTGCGGGTGATTTCCAGGTTGCGCTGCGTGGCCGCGTCCATGGTCAGCGCCTCGTCGCGGGACTCCGCGTGCAGCGCGCGCACATGCGGCAGGGCGGCGCGCTGGGTGTCCTGCACATACTGCATTAGTGCCCCTGCGGCACTGACTGCCAGCGGCAGCGCCTCGCAGCCGAAACCGGCCAGGTCGCGGGTACCGAAATGACGACACAGCAAACGGTGGGCGCTGTCATGCTCGAAATGCCAGGGCGGGCGGTTGCGCAGGCCGGGCTGGCGCAGGCAGTACTCCGGCATGGGCACATCCTCGGGAACCAGTAACTCAGCCGGCTGCAGGCGTTCCAGTTCGGCCGCCAGACCGGCTTCATCGTCCACGTGCATGGTGGTGAAGCGTCCGCCGGCCAGATCCAGGCTGGCCACGCCATAGCCGCTCCGGCCCGGGCAGGCGCATACCAGCAAATTATCCCGGCGCTGGTCCAGCAGGGCTTCGTCGGTGACCGTGCCCGGCGTGACGATGCGTGTGACCTGGCGTTCCATCGGTCCCTTGCCGTCCGGCTCGCCGATCTGTTCGCAGATCACCACGGATTCGCCCAGCCGCATCAGCCGGGCCAGATAGGATTCGGCAGCATGATGGGGCACGCCGGCCATGGGAATGGGTGCGCCCGCCGACTGGCCGCGCTGGGTCAGCGTCAGGTCAAGCAGGCGTGCGATGCGCCGCGCATCGTCGAAGAATAACTCGTAGAAATCACCCATGCGGTAGAACACCAGGGTATCCGGGTGTTCACCCTTGATGCGCAAATACTGGCGCATCATCGGGGTATGTTGGTCCAGCCGTGTATCTGCCATGCCGGATCGTTGCTCCTGATCGTGCCCGGGGTGGACGTTTGCCGGGGCAATCCATACGCACAAGCATGGAGTAAACCGTGGCGTGATTGAAGAGCGGATGGCCGCTGCGTCTGCTGGCTTTGTCTGAAGCGGTGCACTCACGCGCCCCATGCGGTGTGACCGATTTTCCCTGATGTGGGTACGCATCCGCCCGCGCGCAGATGCTATGCTGCCGCCACCGGTCTGGCAAGTGAGTCGGGTGATGCAAGACGAGCAGGAATTTGCGCCGTTGGTGGCGAAGGTCGCCGCCGCCTGCGAACGGGGTGGCTGGCGGGTGGTGACTGCCGAATCGTGTACCGGCGGCTGGGTCGCCAAGGTGCTGACCGACCGGCCCGGCAGCTCGGTTTGGTTTGATCGTGCCTTCGTCAGCTACAGTAACCAGGCCAAGATGGCCATGCTGGGGGTGGCCGCGTCGACCCTGGAGGCGTTTGGTGCGGTCAGTCGCGAAGTGGTGCTGGAAATGGCCGCCGGCGCTCGCGAACGCGCTGGCGCGGACTTTGCCATTGCCATTAGCGGCATCGCCGGTCCCGGTGGCGGCAGCGCGGACAAGCCGGCGGGTACGGTTTGGTTCGCCTGGGCGGGGGCGGATGGCGCGACTGCTGAATGTCGGCAATTTGACGGTGATCGTGACCGGGTCCGCCGTTTTTCAGTCGTCTTTGCGCTGGAAGGCCTGCTCGCTGTTCCAGCGCTGGCGGACGGTCGCCCGGCACCCTGAATGTGTGGAATAATGGCGGTTTGATGGCGCGCTTTGAGCGCGCGCCGCACAATCGCCCGAACTGTTGCGGTGGCCGTGATTGACGGTTGCCGGCCGCGAAGCTGGAGAGTGAGAGTATGGACGAAAATCGCAAGAAGGCGCTGGCCGCGGCGCTGGGACAAATCGAGAAGCAGTTTGGCAAGGGGTCGGTCATGCGCCTGGGCGACGGTCAGGCAGTGCGTGATGTGTCTTCCATTTCCACCGGCTCGCTGGCGCTTGATGTTGCCCTGGGTATAGGCGGCCTGCCGCGTGGACGCGTGGTGGAAATCTATGGCCCGGAATCGTCCGGCAAGACCACGCTGACCCTGCAGGTGATTGCCGAGGCGCAGAAAGCAGGCGGCACCGCGGCCTTTGTCGACGCCGAACA
>SLLK01000321.1 GCA_007134115.1 Gammaproteobacteria bacterium
GAAATCTTCTTCGTCGACCTGCCGGACGCCGAAACACGGGCGGAAATCTTCGCCATCCACCTGAAAAAGCGCGACTACGACCCGCGCGCATTCGACCTCAAGGCACTGGCCGAAGCCTCCGACCAATTCTCCGGCGCAGAGATCGAGCAGGCCGTGGTGTCGGCCCTGTACCTGGCCCACGAACAGGAAACAGAACTCAAAAGCGCCCACATCACAGAAGAGATCAAGCGCACCAGACCGCTGGCCGTGGTCATGCGGGAACCTCTGGAGAAATTGCGGGCATGGGCGCGGGAGAGAACGGTTAAGGCGTGATCGGGTGGGGCGTGGTTAAGAAACGCCAAAAAAAACGCCCCCGCAAGCGGGGGCGTCCCTGATGCATCCGGAGCCGCGAGGGCTTCAGACGCTGTAGTACATATCGAACTCCAGCGGATGCACGGCCATGCGCAGGCGCGTGACTTCTTCCATCTTGAGCTCGATGTAGCCATCGATCAGATCGTCACTGAATACACCACCGGCCTTGAGGAAGTCGCGGTCGGCATCCAGAGCCTGCACCGCCTGCTCCAGCGAGAAGGCCACCTGCGGGATGTTCTTCTCTTCTTCCGGCGGCAGATCATAGAGGTTCTTGTCCATCGCCTCACCCGGGTGGATCTTGTTCTGGATGCCGTCAAGGCCTGCCATCAGCATGGCCGAGAACGCCAGATAGGGGTTGGCGGTGGAGTCCGGGAAGCGCACTTCGATGCGACGCGCCTTGGGGCTGGACACCCAGGGAATACGCACAGAAGCAGACCGGTTACGCGCCGAATAGGCCAGCATCACGGGCGCCTCGAAGCCGGGGACCAGACGCTTGTAGCTGTTGGTGCTGGCGTTGGTGAAGGCATTCAGGGCACGCGCGTGCTTGATCAGCCCGCCGATGTAGTACAGCGCGGTTTCCGACAGACCGCCGTATTCGTCGCCGGAGAACATGTTGTTGCCTTTCTTGGTCAGCGACTGGTGAACGTGCATGCCGTTACCATTGTCGCCCACCAGCGGCTTGGGCATGAAGGTCGCTGTCTTGCCGAAGCTGTGGGCCACGTTGTGTACCACGTACTTCAGGATCTGCACTTCGTCGGCCTTGCGCACCAGCGTGTTGAAGAGCACGCCGATCTCACACTGACCGGCCGTGGCCACTTCGTGGTGATGCACTTCGGTCTCGAGGCCCATTTCTTCCAGGGTGAGGCACATGGCGCTACGCACGTCATGCAGCGAATCCACCGGCGGCACCGGGAAGTAACCACCCTTCACGCGCGGGCGATGACCCATGTTGCCTTCGATGAATTCCTTGTCGGAGCTCCATTCGGCTTCGATGGAGTTGACGGCATGAAATGCGCTGCCGGTATCAACCTTCCAGCGAACGTCGTCAAACACGAAGAACTCGTTCTCCGGGCCGAACAGGGCAGTGTCGCCGGCGCCGGTCGAGGCCAGGTAGGCTTCGGCGCGCTTGGCCAGCGAACGCGGGCAACGATCGTAGCCCTGCATGGTGTTGGGCTCGATGATGTCACACCGCAGGTTAAGCGTGACTTCTTCGGTGAACGGATCCAGCACCGCGGACTCGGCATCGGGCATCATGATCATGTCGGATTCATTGATCCCCTTCCAGCCGGCGATGGAAGACCCATCGAACATTTTGCCTTCCTCGAACAGGTCAGCATCAATAGTATGCGCGGGCACGGTGACATGTTGTTCCTTGCCCAGGGTGTCCGTAAAACGAAAGTCAACGAACTTGACCTCGTTGTCCTTGATTGTCTTGAGTACGTCGTTTGCCGACATTGGTAAATCCTCCACTGAGGCGTATGAATCGTGCCGCCGGCAGGGCGGCCTGGTGATTGCGCTGTAGTTATTGCAGGAACCATGCCAGTCCAGCAAACACTCTTTTCAGCCCCGTTGATGACGTCAGCGGACGCTTAACCGCACTAAAATAGTGCGCCATAGCCGCATAACGCACCAAAACAGGGCTTTTTGCACCGGCCTGGTACAGCGCTCCAGGATCGTGCAGGCCGCGTCAGGCACTGAACTTACACAACTACGGCCCCGGAAGCTATACTGCGCCGCTGATCAAGCATTCTTCATCAACCGGAAACCGCGATGAGCACCGAAACTCCCCGCAGCTTCCAGGACCTGATTCTGGGCCTGCAACGGTACTGGGCCGAACAGGGCTGCGTCGTGTTGCAGCCGCTGGATATGGAAGTGGGCGCAGGCACCTTTCATCCCGCCACTTTCCTGCGGGCGATCGGGCCCGAGCCTTGGAGCGCTGCCTATGTGCAGCCCTCGCGGCGGCCGACGGATGGTCGTTACGGCGACAACCCCAACCGGCTGCAACACTATTACCAGTTCCAGGTGGTGATCAAGCCGTCGCCGGAGGACATCCAGGCACTGTATCTGGATTCCCTGCGCGCGCTGGGCATTGATCCCACCGTGCACGACATACGCTTCGTGGAAGACAACTGGGAGTCGCCCACGCTCGGCGCCTGGGGGCTGGGCTGGGAGGTCTGGCTCAACGGCATGGAAGTCACGCAGTTTACCTATTTCCAGCAGGCCGGCGGGATCGACTGCCGGCCGGTCACCGGCGAGATCACCTACGGGCTGGAGCGCATCGCCATGTATCTGCAGGAAGCCGCCAGCGTCTACGACCTGGTGTGGACCGACGGTCCGCGGGGCCGTGTGACCTACGGCGACGTGTTTCACCAGAATGAAGTGGAAATGTCGCGCTACAATTTCGAACAGGCCGACACGGCCGCACTGCTGGCCACCTTCGATTCCTGCGAACGCGAATGCCTGCGCCTGGTAGAAGAGGCATTGCCGCTGCCGGCCTATGAGATGGTCGTGCGCGCCTCGCATACCTTTAATTTGCTGGACGCGCGTCATGCCGTCTCGGTCACCGAACGCCAGCGATACATTCTGCGCGTGCGTACGCTGGCCCGCACCGTCGCACAGGCTTACTACCAGAGCCGCGAAGCACTGGGCTTCCCGCTGGCAACAGGGGGCACCAATGGCTGAACACGCGTATTTGCTGGTCGAGATCGGGACCGAGGAACTGCCGCCCATGGCACTGGAGCGGCTGGGCGAAGCCTTTGCCAATGGCGTGGTGGCCGGACTGCAGGATGCCGGGCTGGCGCATGGTGAAGCGCAGGCGCTTTACAGTCCCCGGCGCCTGGCCGTGCTGATTGACGGGGTGCAAACCTCGCAACCCGCGCGCGAGGTTGAGAAGCGGGGACCCGCCGTGCAGGCAGCCTTCGACGATGACGGCAAGCCCACCCGGGCAGCGCAGGGCTTTGCCCGCTCGTGCGGGGTTGAGGTAGAAGACCTGCAGACACTGGAGACCGATAAGGGCCGCTGGTTGATGCACAGCTACACCGAGCCCGGCAGGGACACCGCCGCGCTGCTGCCCGCCATCGTCAAACAGGCCCTGGACCGACTGCCCATCCCGCGGCGCATGCGCTGGGGAGACCACGAGGAAGAATTCGTCCGGCCGGTGCACTGGGTGGTCATGATGCTGGGTACGGACGTGGTGCCCGG
The DNA here is from genome assembly GCA_007134115.1 of Gammaproteobacteria bacterium. Classification (GTDB taxonomy): domain Bacteria; phylum Pseudomonadota; class Gammaproteobacteria; order UBA5335; family SLRW01; genus SLLK01. Next base: position 3,553 of record SLLK01000321.1, read on the forward strand.
CACCATCCTCGGCAAGCAGGCCGGTCGCCAGACGCGCGGCCACCGGTTCATGGGTGAGGGTCTGCTGGAGCTCAAACAGCCTCAGGACTATGTCAAGTTACTGGAGCAAAGCGGGCGGGTTATCGTGAATCCGCAGCAGCGCCGGGAACGCGTGCGCCGCCAGGCCGAAGACGCCGGCGAGCAGGCGGGCGGCAAGGCGCTGGTGCATGACCACGTACTGCAGGAAGTCAGCGCCCTGGTGGAATGGCCAGTGGCCGTCACCGGACGTTTCGATCCGCGCTTCCTTGAGCTGCCACGAGAAGTGCTGATTGCCACCATGGAAGAACACCAGCGCTATTTTCCGGTCACCGATGGCGACGGCGCCTTGCTGCCCGCCTTCGTGACCATCAGTAATATAGAAAGCCGTCATCCCGACCTGGTGCGCCAGGGCAACGAGCGCGTGGTCCATCCGCGCTTGTCCGACGCCGAGTTCTTCTGGAAGCAGGATCTCGCGGTGCCCCTGCAGGATCGGCTCAAGCAGCTTGGCGGGGTGGTGTTCGAGAAACAGCTGGGCAGTGTGGCGGACAAGGCCTCGCGTGTCGCCACTCTGGCCGGCCACATCGCCGGCCAGCTGCAGGTGGATGCCGCCACCGTAAAGCGAGCAGCCGAACTGGCCAAGGCCGACCTGGTCACCGAAATGGTTGGCGAGTTCCCCGAGTTGCAGGGCATCATCGGCAGCTACTACGCCCGCGTGCAGGCCGAGCCGGAAGACGTGGCCGTCGCGCTGC
>SLLK01000016.1 GCA_007134115.1 Gammaproteobacteria bacterium
CAACACGATATCCACATGCTCGCCGTCTTCCATGTACGGCATATCCTCGACCGGCACGATCTGTGAAATCACGCCCTTGTTGCCGTGACGCCCGGCCATCTTGTCGCCGGACTGCACCCGACGCTTGACGGCCAGGTACACCTTGACCATCTTGAGTACGCCCGGCGCCAGGTCGTCGCCGGCGGTGATCTTGCGCTTCTTTTCCTCAAAGCGGCGCTCGAATTCCTCGTGCTGCGCCTTGAGCTGTGCCGACATGCGCTCCAGCGTCTGGTTGACCTCTTCGTTGCGCATGCGAATCTCGAACCACTTCTCACGCTCGAGGTCCTGCAGATAGGCGGCACTCACCTTGGCGCCAGACTTGAGGCCGTTGGGGCCGCCTTCGGTGATCTTGCCCACCAGCAGCCGTTCCAGGCGGTGATACATATCCGCTTCGAGAATACGCCGCTGGTCATTGAGGTCCTTGCGCACCTTGTCCAGCTCGTCACGCTCGATGGACAGGGCACGCTCGTCCTTCTCCAGGCCGTCACGGGTAAACACCTGTACGTCGATCACGTGGCCGTCCATACCGGGCGGCACGCGCTGCGAGGTGTCTTTCACGTCGGACGCCTTCTCACCGAAGATGGCACGCAGCAGCTTTTCTTCCGGGGTGAGCTGGGTCTCGCCCTTGGGCGTCACCTTGCCTACCAGAATATCGCCGGCGCGCACCTCGGCACCGATATAAACGATGCCGGATTCATCCAGCTTGGACAGCGCGGCCTCGCCCACATTGGGGATATCGGCCGTGATTTCCTCGGAACCCAGCTTGGTGTCGCGTGCGACACAGGTGAGTTCCTCAATATGAATGGTGGTAAAGCGGTCTTCCTGGGCGACACGCTCCGAGATGAGAATGGAATCCTCGAAGTTGTAGCCATGCCAGGGCATGAACGCGACCCGGAAGTTCTGGCCCAGTGCCAGCTCACCCAGATCGGTGCTCGGACCGTCGGCCAGCACATCGCCCCTGGCCACCACATCACCCGGCTCGACCAGCGGACGCTGGTTAATGCAGGTGTTCTGGTTGGAGCGCGCGTACTTGACCAGGTTGTAGATATCCGCGCCGGGTTCCCCCGCCTCGGTTTCGTCATCATTGACGCGCACCACTACGCGGCCGGCATCCACCGACTCAATCTGGCCACCCCGGCGGGCGATCACGGTCACGCCGGAATCAATGGCCACGCTGCGTTCTATACCCGTACCCACCAGCGGCTTCTCGGCACGCAGGGTCGGCACCGCCTGGCGCTGCATGTTGGAACCCATCAGCGCGCGGTTGGCATCATCGTGCTCCAGGAACGGCACCAGCGCCGCCGCCACGGAAACGATCTGGCGTGGCGACACATCCATGTACTGGATACGCGAGGGCGGCATCATGGTGAATTCGTTCTGGTAACGACAGGAGATCAGATCGTCCACCAGCGCGCTCTTGTCGCTCAGGCGTGCATTGGCCTGGGCGATGATGTAGCGGCCTTCCTCAATGGCCGACAGATAGACCACCTCGTCGGTGACCTGCCCGTCCACCACCTTGCGATAGGGCGTTTCCAGGAAGCCATATTCGTTGGTGCGCGCGTACACGGCCAGCGAGTTGATCAACCCGATATTCGGCCCTTCCGGCGTCTCGATGGGACACACCCGACCATAGTGCGTGGGATGCACGTCGCGCACTTCGAAACCGGCCCGCTCACGCGTCAGGCCACCCGGACCCAGCGCCGAAATACGCCGTTTGTGGGTGACTTCGGACAACGGGTTGTTCTGGTCCATGAATTGCGACAGCTGACTGGAGCCGAAGAACTCCTTCACCGCCGCCGCTACCGGCTTGGCGTTGATCAGTTCCTGCGGCATCAGGCCTTCGCTTTCAGCCAGGCTCAGGCGCTCCTTCACGGCGCGCTCAACACGCACCAGGCCCACCCGGAACACATTCTCCGCCATCTCACCAACACTGCGGATACGGCGGTTACCCAGATGATCAATATCATCCACCTGGCCGTTGCCGTTGCGGATATCAATGAGGCACTTGAGTACGTCGATGATATCGTCACGATCCAGCGTGCCGGGGCCGGTGACTTCATCACGTCCCAGGCGGCGGTTGAACTTCATGCGACCCACCGGCGACAGATCATAGCGTTCGGCGGTAAAGAACAGATTGCCGAACAGCGTCTGCGCCGCTTCCTTGGTGGGCGGCTCGCCGGGACGCATCATGCGATAGATTTCGACCAGCGCATCCAGCTCGCTCTGGCAAGGATCCATGCGCAGGGTGGTTGAAATATACGGGCCGTGGTCGAGATCATTGATGAACAGCGTGCGCAGTTCCTTGATACCGGCCGCAATGATCTTGCCCACCTGCTCGGCGGTCAGTTCATCATTGGCCTGCGCCAGCAATTCACCCGTCTCGGGCTCCACTATATCAGCGGCAACCACCTTGCCTTCGAGATACTCGGGCGGCACGTCCAGCTTCTTGATGCCGGCCTTGTCCAGTTCACGAATATGGCGCGCGGTCACGCGGCGCCCTTCCTCGACCAGAACCTCATCACCGATGCGGATATCGAAGGTCGCCAGCTCGCCGCGCAGGCGCTCGGGCACCAGCTCCAGACTCACCTTCTGGCCGTCCAGGTGCCACACATTGTGCTCGAAGAACATATCGAGCATTTCCTGCGGCTGGTAGCCCAGCGCGCGCAGCAGCACCGTCGCCGGCAGCTTGCGGCGGCGGTCAATGCGCACGAACATGTTGTCCTTGGGATCGAACTCGAAATCCAGCCACGAGCCGCGATAGGGAATCACGCGCGCCGAATACAGCAGCTTGCCCGAGGAGTGCGTCTTGCCGCGGTCGTGATCGAAAAACACCCCGGGTGAACGGTGCAACTGGGACACAATCACCCGTTCCGTACCGTTGATCACAAAGGTGCCGTTCTCCGTCATCAACGGCAGCTCACCCATGTACACTTCCTGCTCGCGCACATCCTTGACCACCGGCTTGCTGCCGGAAGCTTCCTTGTCATAGATAATGAGCTGGACCTTGACCCGCAACGGGGCAGAATAGGTCAGGCCACGCAGCTGGCATTCCTTGACGTCGAAGGGCGGATCGCCAAGGCGGTAATCAACGTACTCCAGGCCCGCATTCCCCGAGTAGCTGGTAATGGGGAACACTGATTTCAGCGCGCCATGCAGCCCCTTTTCATCACGCGAACCGGCAGCACGATGCAGCTGCAGGAACTCGTCATAGGAATCGAGCTGCATCGCCAGCAGGAACGGCACATCCAGCACTGGCGGCAGTTTGGCGAAATCCTTGCGAAACCGTTTTTTCTCTGTAAAAGAATAGGCCATCGGGCAATCCTCGGCGATCTACTGACTACTCTGTGGTCACCGGCACTGCAGCGGAATCGGCAAAGATCCCGGTGCAGTGCCGTGACAACAGGAAAAGGCCGGTGGCGCTGACACGCCACCAGCCGATCTGCTCCACGTCACGGGCGAAGCACAGGCGCAAGGTCGTTACTTGACCTCGACGCTGGCACCCGCTTCTTCGAGCTGCTTCTTGATATCTTCGGCTTCGTCCTTGGAAGCGCCTTCCTTCACGGTGGTCGGCGCGCCTTCGACCATTTCCTTGGCTTCCTTCAGACCCAGCCCGGTGACACCGCGCACAACCTTGATCACGCTCACCTTGTTGGAGCCGAAGCTGCTCATGACCACGTCAAACTCGGTCTTCTCTTCAGCAGCCTCACCACCGGCGTCACCACCGGCAGCGGCGGCCGGCGCAGCGGCCACTGCCGCGGCGGATACACCGAACTTCTCTTCCATCGCTTCCACAAGGTCCACGATTTCCATGACGGTCATGTTGGAAATGGTTTCCAGAATGTCTTCTTTCTTGACGGCCATCTTGCCTGTCTCCTGTTCGTCTGGCCCCGTCCGCGCGGGAGGGGCTGTCGTTTGTCGCGTTAACGTACCGGGTCACGCCGCCTGCTGCTGGTCGCGCACGGCCGCGAGGGCCCGCACCAGCTTGGCATGCGGCTCATTGAGGGTGCGCACGAACTGCTCGATGGGCGCTTTCATGGTGCCCATCAGTATGCTGATCGCCTGATCACGGTTCGGCAGGCTCGCCAGACGGTCCAGAGCTGAAGCGTCCAGCGCCTGACCGCCCACGGCCACGACACGCACGATCAGCTTGTCGTTGCCCTTGGCGAAATCCTTGAGAACACGCGCCGCCGCACCGGGATCCTCTTGCGAGAATGCCAGCACCAGCGGACCGACCAGAGCCTCGTTCATGCACTCGAACTCGGTACCTTCCA
>SLLK01000191.1 GCA_007134115.1 Gammaproteobacteria bacterium
TCCGGGAGACGAGCGAGAGCATGCGGTGGAGTCGATCCGGGGTCGTGGGCGCCTCGTCCTCTCCATCGTCCTCCACCACCGCATCGTAAAGAGCGACATAGATCTCCGGATCCATGAGGGCGCGGAGGTCCTGCGTGCTCCAGTCCACCCCTCGATGCTCACGGACCCATCCCAAGAGGAATCCGAGCTGCTCGATATTGTACTCCACGGTGTTTGCCCTCCACGGGGTCTTCGACGAGGGGCCGGTCCTTCGATGCGCCTCGCGAGGGAAGATGTCACGCGCGGGATTCGTGTCGCTCACCGCGGTCATCGGAAGCGTGAAATGCTCGAGGAGGCGGTGGAGGCCGTACGGTCCCTCCGGGTCCTTGATCCCGTCCAGGGATGACGGGAGAGCCGCGATGACTGCCAGGCGGTCCTTCTCGCTGAACTGGCTCCGGTGTCGGCTCCCGTACACCCGGCCGAATTGTTTTCGCAACCCGTGGCGAATGTCGGAATAGCTCTCCTTGCTCCGCTTGAAGTAGGCCTCCCAGGGTCCTGCGTTGACGAGGCCACGGTCGCGTAGGGCTTGGAACCCGCGGCGGAGCTGGCTCCGGCCCGAGGTCGGCCAACCCAGCTCGACCATCCGGGGCTCCACATGCTCTCGCACGGTCTCCCAATCCGACGGAGCCAAATCTGCCGGATCCCGGCCCGTCCCGAGGAGCTCGGCGACGGACTGCAGGAGAAGCATCGAGATCCGTGCGCCGGTCGAGATTCCGCTCTCGCGGATCTCATCCCGCCACTCCTGCTGGAGCGGCCCCCAGGATGCGGGCACGGGTGTGTAGTCGGGGTCGTGGCGGTCGGTGCGCGGAATCCATCCATGGGTCGCAGCGAGATCCGCCAGGGTGCGGATGGAGCTCACATGCTGCGCACGCTGAGATGCGGACGATGCGCCCTCCATGATCTCGACCAGACGAGTCCAATCTCCGTTCCCCCCGGGGCCCCCCTCGGGATCCCAAGCCAGGATCGTGCCCGAGACCTCCCGGAGGCCCTCCTCCGGGTGGAGGTCTGGGTGCAGGTGTTTGGCGATGCGCCGAGCTGCGGCACGCAGCTTGTCAAACTGATTGGCCGTGATGCCGACAACCTCCCGCGACCCATCGGTGGTGGCACGTCGGCCGACCGAAAGGTCGAGATCTTCGTCAATCACGCCGCGGGCGCGATCCACCAGATCGTACAGCGTGACATTCTCCAGTCCGGTGGGGCGGTACTGGTGCGCTTGCGTGTGAAACGTCTCCATGTGTCCCTCCTCGATTAAGGTCTCCAGGTGTTGCCGGAGGGTACCGGAGGGAATTCTCACCCCAAATTCGGGGAGGGCGTCGCAGATATCGTCGACCGTCACGCGCCCGGGATGGGGAGATTCGGGCCCGGCAGCGTGGGCCAGGCGACGAGCGCAGACGAGGATCCGGTACTGGATCTTGTCCGTGGAAATAGGCATTGTATAGCGGGGTATAGTGATAGTTGCGTGTTGCGGTGCGGCGGGAGGCCGCGATTCGCGCCGAAAATCCACATTATGTGGTCTGGCCGATTATATGACCGCCAGACGATTTAGTGGGGATTTTCGCTACTCCACCTTGACTCGCCCCGGATTGACGCGGTTTCCGGGGGGTCGGGGGGTGCCGGTGGATGGCGGGTTGGTAATGGGGATTCTTGGGGGCTTGAGGGAGGCTGCTTGATCGCGGTGTTTCCGCTGTGTCATACGGGGTTCGCCGAGGATCCGGACAGCAGGTTGCTATAGCTGTTATGCCCCGGCTCCCCAGCCCGGGGCAACCCGAGGGCGCGAGTGGCCCTCGGGGCCCAGTAGTGGAGTCCAGCCTGTAGGGCAATCTGCGTCCAGCAGACTCTGCAGAACGCGCATGGCGCATCCCACGAGGTACGTCTCCTCTGTGGCGGTGAGGGGGACACCGAGCCCGGCCAGGCTGGCAGCGCAGCAGGAGCCTGCGTCTCGAGACTCCATTGCGAGGCGCGCGAGGGCCGGGATCAGGCTGGTGAGATCGAGCACAGCTCCGGACGCCGTGGTGGCATGCACGCGGCTGCCCGCGATGACGATCTCCAGAGGAGGCTGCGCGGATCCGTGGTGTCCTGGGATCGCACCGCCATGGTACGCGGCTGCATCGATATCGGATGGGTAATGCATATTCACGCTGGGTAGGAGGAGAGCTTGCTCCAGCGTGAGGAGGCCACGGAGCCAAAAGCCACCCGGGACGAATCCATGCAGGGCCGAGGAGGCTCGGATGGCTCAGTTTGCCTGACGTGGGACGGACGCCCATCTTAACTGACAGCTGCGGTAGTATCCGCTCTGAAGAAGGATCGGTAAGTGGTGCTGGGGAGCTCGGAAAGGACTAGTTGTCCCGCCGTACCTAGCTTGGTGTTCCGGGTCGCTGTGCGGAGACGCGTGGCGCGTCTCCGATGTTGCCGGCACAGGGGTCGGCATGACCCAGTTAGCTGACATACCTTTAGGTGGCGAGTTGAATCGAGACGATAAGGCACGGCCGAATGCAGCTTGACGAGTTCACCAAAGAGCTGGCCAAGCGCGGAGGCGGTGGAGGCGCCCGGTGGATCAAGAGCGACTTTCACGTCCACATGCCAGGGTCCAGTGACTACGATTACAAGGCACCCGATGCCGTGCAGAAGCTCGGGACAGAACTGACCCAACTCGGCTACGGCGTCTGCGTTGTCTTAAAGCACCAGGAGTTTCCCACTCCAGAGGAAATTGGCGCTCTTAGGAAGGCTGCACCAGGTACCACTTTGCTTCCCGGAGCGGAGATCAACGTCCTGGTCGATGCCATGCATACCAAGGTGGGTAAAGATCACTTCTTCCACGCGATCGTCGTCGCCGACCCGCAGAATGAGGCTGGGTACACCTACGCGTTGGAGCGAGCGAAGAAGGAACTGAACTATCGTCCGGGTGATTACCCAGCAGGGTTTCGAAGTAGCATTCTCGACGTGGGCCAGTTACTGAGAGAGGAGGGCGCCCTATTCATTCCGGCGCACCTCCATCAATCGAAGCGGCCCGACAAGTCTCGAAGCATCGATGACATTTATGACGACGATGCCTTCTTGGGATTCGTACGTGAGAATGCGTTTACGGCCCTTGAAGTTCGTGAGTTGACGACGGCGCCCTTCTTCGACGGTGCTCACACTACCAAGGACGGTCTACCGATTCCGAAAGCCGTGTGCGTGGCATCGAGCGACGCGCACCACCATGAGCATATTAGACAGCGCCGCCGAGCAACTTGGCTGAGGGCGGAGAACCCAACATTCGCCGAAGTAAGGGCTGCGCTGTCTTTTCCGCATCGGGTCCGACTCAGTGAGCCGGTTGCCGCTCATCCGCGGGTGCTAGGCATCCACATCGCAGGAGAGTTCCTGGATGATGTTTGGGTGAACCTGAACGACGGCCTGAACGCATTGATCGGGAGTAAAGGATCAGGTAAGACCGCGCTCCTCGAATCGCTCCGATTCGTGCTCAACACAACTGTGCCAGAGGAGCGGGCGGACTCGGTACGCAAACACATACAACACGTTCTCGGACCCGCCGGATACGTGGAGTGCCTGATCGATATGGGCGACGGTGAGAAGAGGTTGATCACACGCCGTGCCGATGCGCCTGATCGAATCTCTATGATGGACCAGGCGGGGCAACCGACGGCGATCAGCGCGGACGCCGAGGTGCCCTTCCCGATCGCGATTCTGGGCTGGCATGAGATTGAAGCCGTGGCGGATAGCTCAGCCGCCCGCATCAATCTCTTGGACAGAGTCGGCGACCGTGCGGAGATCGAGCGGATGTACTCGGCGATCGATGAACTTGTGGGCAGGGCGCGGGAGGAACTCCCCTTCCTCCAAGGCCATATGCGTCGACTTGAGGCACGGTTTCGGGACCTTTGGGATCTCCGAAGCAAGCGCGAGGCTTTGGCGACCCTCCAGGCCGGCCAGCTCCTTGACCTACAGACGCAATACGATTGGTTCCTCTCTGCTGAGGAGCACCTTGCCGGGTTGGTTCGAGCATCAGCGGCTGCAGACTCGGACGTAGAGTCTCGGGTGAAGTCAGCGCTGAGGTATGACCATGCGGCTGCCCCCACCATCGCCGCGGCAGTCCAGGGAGCGATCGACGGCGTCGAGCAAATGCTTCAGTCCCTTGATCGCTCAGAAGCCGAAGCGACTCAGTCGTTGAGGGACGGCATTGATGGCGTGAAAGCCGCAGCGGAGGCTGCTCTAGAGTCGGTACGAGCTGAGTTCGCGAAATTTCGTGCTGAGGTCTACCGACCCCA
>SLLK01000274.1 GCA_007134115.1 Gammaproteobacteria bacterium
AACACGGGTTGCAGTATCAGGCGCCGGCCACCCCCTGGGTGGCCGGCCTTCTGTCGGGCGCGGGAGAAAGACCAATGCAGGTCATCCTAGGCGGCGATATTGGTGATCTAGGCAGTATCACCGCGGACGAAGTCCTGACGACCCTTTCCAATCCGGTTGACATCAATGACGGTCAAGGTTTTGTCGGGCGCCCCACCACCCGCCTTCACGTTTCACCGACGCATGTGCTCAAGCTCAAGACGGATTACTCCATGGCGGAAGACCGTGCCCGGCAATGGTGCGCGCGCCAACTTGAGCGCGAGCGGAACTACGGCATATACCATCCACTGCGCACCTGGCTGGTGCTCGCCTCGGAAACCGGATGCGCGCTTGCCAACATAACGCCTCGCTTGCCGACACTCGCGGCCCAACTTGGAGAAGACGCCACCTTATCGCGGGAAGCGCGCTTCGAACTCCTCTGCCAGCTGTGGGACATGTATTTTGATTTTTTGTCACAGCACCGGCTGCGCCAGGATGAAGGGTTGACCAACTATGGCCTCGACGACGACAAACTATGGTATCTGGACGATGACATTTACCAGCCCGACAATCTGATCGGATGCGCCCACAGCCTGGCCGGGCATTTACGCGGACTGGATTTCATCACGCCAACCCTGTGTTATGTACTTGGCCAGCGTTTGCGAAAACGGGTTTCCTCGCTCGGCGATAACATGGTTGATTCCCTGGCCCGCAACTTTCGCGATGCTTGGTTACCGGAAAGTCGTCGCAGCCTGGGCACAGCTTTCTTGCGAGGCCTGTCACCCAACCCGCCGGCGGGGGGAGACGGACTGCGCGAACAAGGTCGAATCGCCATCCTGGCAGACATCCATGCCAACCAGCCCGCGCTCGACGCCGTGTTGGATGACATGCAAAACCAGAACATCAGTCAGGTCATCGTTCTTGGTGATATTGTCGGCTACGGACCCGACCCGGCGTACTGTATAGACCGGATAATCGCTCTGAACCCGGTTCTGATCCGCGGGAACCATGACCACGCCACCGGTGGCGGCAATCCCGGAGGCGGCTTCAACCGCGCGGCTCGCTGGTCAGTCGGCTGGACCGTCAAGCAGATATCGGACGAAGCCCGCCTGTGGCTGGGGAGTTTGCCACTGTACCTGCGTCAGGATGATTTGTATCTGGTGCATGGGGCCCCAATGGATGCCACCTTTTTCAACGCTTACGTATATCCGCGCACCGCCGAGGCCAACCTCGAGTATATGGTGCAGCAGGAACTCAGGCTTTGTTTTCACGGCCACAGCCACATCGCAGGCTGCTGGCAGAGGGAACCCGGAGGCATTGTCACTTTTAACCACCCCCACGAGCAGCACCTGGAAAAGCGTCGACACTATCTCGTTTGTCCGGGTTCGGTGGGCCAGCCCCGCGACCGCACCGAAGGTGCCAGTTATCTCATCTATGATCGTGACCACGCGCTGCTGCGGTGGCGCACGCTCGAATACAATCGCGAGGGGCTGCTTGAAAGAATGCGCAAGGAAGGTTTCCCCGACTATGTCTGGCGCCTGTTCGAGCCGGTGCATTAACTCAACCCATGAAACAGTCACGCCGGCATCAGATTCGCTCGCAGGCTGATTCGAGCAGCCGCCAACTGGTCCGGGAGCTGCAACGCGGCGCCTCCGTCGCCAAAGCCCTGCTAAACGCTACCCCGGACGCGATCATTACTATCAACGATCAAGGCGTCGTGGAAGACTTCAACCCGGCGGCGTGCCGCATTTTTGGCTACGAGGCGCATGAAGTTATCGGGCACAACGTTGGCATGCTCATGCCCGATGGCGTGGCGAGAAAACACAACGATTACATAGCCAGATACCTCAGAACCGGTGAGAAAAAAGTAATCGGTACCGGCAGAGAAGTCACCGGTTTAAAAAAAGACCGTTCCGAAGTCCCTCTGTATCTGTCAATCGGCGAGGTGCACGTTGGCCCCACGCGCCTTTTCACCGGCATCCTGCAGGATCTGGCCGAAATACGGGAACGCGAATCGCGCCTGATTTTCGAAGCGGCTCACGACGCCTTGACCGGCCTGATCAACCGCCGCGAGCTTAACCGCCAACTGGCAGCGGCAATGCGCTCTGCAAAAGCATACCGCGGCACGCTGCTGTACCTCGATCTGGATCACTTCAAGCCCATCAACGACAATCTGGGGCACAGCGTCGGCGACAGGGTGCTTCAGGCCCTCGTGGACCGGCTTGTTCGCTGCCTGCCGGCGGATGCCACACTGGCCCGAGTCGGGGGAGACGAGTTTTGCATCCTCGCGCCACGCGACAGCGTCACCACCGCGATGGAACTTGCCGCATGCGCAGTGAGAGCAACAGAAAGCTTTCGATTCGCCTGGGACCATCGCACTATCCAGCTGGGCGTGAGCGTGGGGGTCACTCTGTTCACACCGGGAGACAGACCGGAGCGCGTGATACGTCGAGCGGATGCGGCCTGCTATGAGGCCAAGGCCAGAGGCAGGAACCGAGTACACCTCTACCAACGCGAAGACCCGGCGCTGGATCTCAAGTATCAAGTGACCGACTGGGCGCTACGCTTGCCCACAGCGATTATGGGCGGCCACCTCAGGCTGTTCCATCAGCGCATCCTGCCCGCCACGGATACAACCGATACTGGCTGGTCGGAAATACTTGCGCGCCTGGCCGACCCACACACCGGCAAACTGATTCCCCCAGCCATCTTTATGACAGCAGCGGAAACATACAACCTCGCGAGCCACGTGGACATGCATGTGGTCAAGCGTGTACTGGCCACCATCGAAGACACGGATACAAGCGCGGATTTATCGGTCAACATCTCGGCAACCACGTTGGGCGACGAACGCGCATGCAAGCGGTTACATACGCTACTGAACAATCATCCCGCTGGCGCGGCAAAGCTGATTCTGGAGGTTACCGAAACCGCTATCCTTTTCGACATACGCCAAAGCGTGGCGTGGCTGAGGGCTTACCGGGACGCCGGGGCACGAATCGCCATCGACGACTTCGGTACCGGACACTCGTCACTGATTTACCTTGCCGACCTTCCGTTTGATGTACTCAAACTCGACGGAAGCCTTATCCATGGCATGACTCCCAACTCCAAACGCGAGCTCATCGTCGGCGGCATTTGCCGGATCGCCAGGGACCTGGGCCGACCCGTCGTAGCCGAATTCGTCTGCGACGAGGCCCAGATAGAACCGCTGCAACGCATCGGCGTCGACTTCCTGCAGGGATACCATCTCCACCGGCCCGAGCCCTGGCCGATGGACTGATTGTCGGCAATGAATGTCCTGGCGTGGTTAACAATGCCGGGGATAGTATTCGAGGGTAAAAAACCGGCTCGGTGATGCTTGTTCACGTAATTAGCATCCGATCCGTCCGGATAGGTTCCTCACCTCAACCCCGCTACCCACGGTGAACGCGTGGCCGCCACGATCACCGCACCCATCAACAGCGCCACGCCGCCGAGAATAAACAGCGGCGGATACGTGCCCCACCAACCGTAGAACCCTGCCATGGCGTAGGCGGCCGCTGCCTGCAGCAAGGCGAAACCGGCCGTGGCCCAGCCCCACGCCGCGCGATGCTGATCGGCGGGCACCAGGTGGGCGAGATAACCGGAAGTCAGCGAAACCACCGCCGGCGCCATGGCGCCCACCACCAGCGAACAGACACTGACCAGCCAGATACCTCCCGCCCAGGCCGAGACCAGCACCACCAGCGCCTTGAGCAGCGTGGCCAGCAACAGGGCACGATACCAGCCCAGCCGCGCGGCCACCCAGCCGGCCAGAAACGGCCCGGCAATACCGCCCACGGCAAACAGCCCCCACTGCACGGAGGCAAAGTTCACTCCGTGCCCCTGCTCGCGGGCCAGGAAATCAACCCAGAACAGGATATGCGGAACGAAACCCACGGCGTCCAGCGCATAGGCCGCCACCACCAGCAGCGCCGCCAGCGGCAACGCCCGCAAGCCCACCGCACCGTTGCCGGCGACCGCCGCCGCCGAGCCATCACTGTCCGCCCAGGCGCGCCAGGTCACCAGCGTCAGCCCCGTTGCGATCACACCCAGCGCCAGCCACGCGGCGGACAAACCGTAATCCAGCAGCAACGGCACCAGCACTGCCGCTATCAACACGCCCCAGCCAATACCGCTGAACACCAGCGCCCCGGAGAAGGGACGCCGTTCCAGCGGTGTCCGCGTTAGCACCATCGACGGCGCCAGCACCATCAGCACCGCGCCCGCCCAGCCGGCGAGCAAACGCCAGATAAAAAAC
>SLLK01000115.1 GCA_007134115.1 Gammaproteobacteria bacterium
AGCTGTCGCCGAGGGGCTTTGCCGATCACTGGCGCCTTCCCTTGGGGCATGTCTATCACGAGGGGGATCTGATCGGGGATCCCGATCGGGTCGGGCCATCGCGTCGCAACGGCTTGCGCCCCGATGCGGGGGAGGACGAGGATCCCATCGGAATCGTCGGGGTCATCATCCGCCGAAACATGGCCCGCCAGATGGTGCTCGAACTGCGTTTCCGCCAGCGCAAGGAAAACAGCCTGCGCCCGGCCATGCAGTCATGGCTTGCGCGCATGACGCCGCATCTGATGCGGGGGGTGCGGATCAGCGATCTGCGCGGTCGCGCCGTGTTCGAGACGGCGCTGACAACCAGCGTGCTGGAGCTGCTGCCTTTCGCCGTGTTCCTCATTGATGGTGGGCGCAATGTGCACAAGAGGAATCGCCGGGCCGACAGCCTCGCCGCCGGGATGGAGAGCCTGTTCATCAGCGCCGATGACACGCTCCACGCGACCGAGCCCGATTCCGAGGCGCAGTTCTCCACCGCCTTGCATCTGTTGCGGTCAAATCCCGCCCTGCAGAGCCGACAGCTTGTCTTTCGCAGGGGCCACGGCGCCGGGACTCAACTGGTGACCATCGCCAAACTGACCGCGCGCCGAACGGATTGCGCCGCGGATTGCGCCGGCGATGGCGATTCCGCTGGCCATTTCGCAGTGATCGCGCATAATTGCTCCGAGACCTTAAACCTGTCGCACCATACGCTTTGGAGCACGTTTGGACTTACCACACGCGAGGCGGAACTCGCGGCGTCGCTGCTCAACGGCGAGTCGATCGGCGAATACGCCTCGCGCCGGCAGATCTCCAAACAGACGCTGCGCAACCAGCTCGGAGGCATCATGCGCAAGACGGCGACGAACCGGCAGCCCGAACTCGTGAACCTTCTCACCCGCCTGGCGTTAACCGTACCCTATTGATGGGCGGTGGCCGGCGCCCAGGAGCGGAAAGGTTTCCGTCGCGCCTGCTCGGCGCCACGGTCGCCGTGTGGTGCGCGCTGGCCGGCGCGGTCCAGGCGGAGGGGTACCGCTTTGCGGCGCTGGCCGATTCGGTGGGCGGGGCGAGCTTCGGATTGACAGGCTTTCATCTCGGACCCTGGCCGCTGGACATGGTCCCCGGTTCGGCCTCGGGCCGCAGCACAGGAATGCGGGTGCTCGGTGCACAGGCGGGGTACGGGTTTTCCGTGCCGCTGGATCGGGGCAACGGCGCAACGGCCGATACCTGGCTCGAACTCGGCGGAAGCTTCGCGCGTGCCCAGGGCGCGAGCCGGATCGTCAGCCGTCATGAGGGCGCCGGCGGGCTAAGCATGAACAGCGGTCAGCAGCCCGACGGGATCATCTCGCTCAACACTCAGATCGACCTCGACGGAGCGCTCGCCGAGGGCCGGGTCAGCGTGAGCGATCCGAACGGTTCAAGCGCAAGCATAGACGGATACGCCTTCTCACCTACGGGTGGTGGCGGCAAGATCACCCAGCACGCATTCAGTCCCACCGGCAACAGCGGCGCGTTCCTGGCGCTCACCACTGATGTCGATGCGCCGAGCGCCGCCGCCTATGGCGTGATCTATGACCCGAGCGGGTTCCAGTTCGCCGCAACGGGGAATGTCGAGGCCGCACAGGTGGATGAGCGGGTCAGCGAAAGCTTTGCCTATGACAGTCACAACGCCCTTGTGAGCACGCGGCTGAGTTCGGCGGGCGCCTGGTCCGTCCGGCTGCGCGGCGGGCCGACGCTGCGCCATCTCTCGCGCCGTTCGGTCACCGCGACGGGCATCGAGATCGAACCCACGGTCGGAGGAGCCAACCTTCCCGGGATCGAGCTTACCCAGAGCGACCGGATCACTGCGCGCTATCTCGGCGCGATCGCCGGGGTGAGCCTGTCGCGCGCGCTCGACCCACGCACGAGCCTGTCGCTTGATTTGCGTGCAGGGCTTGCGGCGTATCGGGGCAATCACCGGCGTCGCGCGATGGTGGCCATTGGCGCCCTGGGCTCGGGCGGCCATGTGGAAAACGCGGCGCCGATTCGGGGAACATCGGGGATCGGGAGCCTGTCGGTGAGCCTGTCGCGCGTTGTCGCACGCAACACCGTGGTCTCGCTGGGGCTGTCGGGTGAGCATGTCTCGAATGTGCCCACGCTCAGAGCCACGAGCGGGAAGGCAGGGCGCAAACTCGAACTCGGCAGCCGGTCGATGACCGGCATGTCGTTCAGCATCCGGCTCTCCCGCCGATTCTGACACTTACCTCAGAGTTCGGCAGTGCAGATGCTTGTCTCATCCGTGCGGATGGTAAGCCGGGCGAGCAGATTGCCGCCGGTTGCGGCGTTGACCGTCACAGTTCCCAGGATGTGCGAGCCGCCTGCCTCGATGGTGAAATGGCCGCGCTGCGCAACCTTGGACACCCCGCCGGGCCCCTGCGAGTCGACGATGAAGCTGTAATCGCCCGAAAGCTCCCGATCGGACCAGAGCACACCGGTCAGCTCGAGGCCCATGGTGCCCGGGCGGCTTCGGATCTCGCACTGAATATCCGCCATGGCCGTCGCTTCCCCGATCTGAAAGAGCATCCCGATCAGCGCCGGGACGAGCAGCCGCCGCATCAATGTCCGCCGCAGATCGCGCGGAGCGGGGTTTTCGCGGCCGTCCCCGCCAAGCCTGAGACAGGCTGTCATGATCGCCTCCTTTAGCGAACGGGTCAGTCACCCGGAGGGCTCGCGCCCGAGCCGGACAACCCTCGGCGTCATTCGACGCTGAAGTGAACGGTGATGCTGCCCACCGCGCCGGAAACGGTTGTCGTTCGTGAGACCGGCGTGACGGGGAGCGCCGACTTGACTTGAGTGCTGCTGTAGATCTGATAATCCCCAGACTGCACATTTGTCTGTGACAGCCCATCACCGGATTGCACGATTACCGAGGCATTACCAGTGCCGGACTGCGCGGTCGCAGCATCGTTGTCATCGCCTATTTGCGCGGTGATCGAAAGGTTGCGTCCGTGCTGGTCGGTGACCTGGAAATTGTCGTCCCCGATCTGGACCGCGTGGGACCAGTTCTGGGCGAAGGCAACAGCGGGAGCGAGAAGGAGCAGCGGAACAATGTGATGGATGCGCATAGGGAACCTCCCTGAGCCGGGTTTCGAATACAGCGCAATCATTCAGAGGATCGAGTTGCGCGCTTCGGCGAATCGTCAGGTGCCTTCGAAGCGGGGCTACAGGGGCGCAAACCCCGCCCCGAAGGCGAGTCACAATTGAAGCGGGACAGAGTCCTCAACCGTGACCCAACACCGGAATCAGTCGGTCTGGACTGAGATCGCAACGTTACCTGTTCCGGTTTGGGTGTGGACGGCAACGTGCCCGTTGAAGCCCACCTGCGTGGTGTTGGAGGTGTTCAGGGCACCGAACTGATCGCTCAGCGACTGGTTGTTGCCGCCCACCTGCAAGGTCGACGAGGTATTGGCGACGCCGGTCTGGAACGCAATGTCGAGGTTGCCAGGACCGCCGACCGGTGAGATCTGCGTCGTGAGGGCGGTGTTCAGATTGCCCGCCTGCACATGGGCTGCGGCATTGAGGTCGCCCCACTGGTCGATGTCCGACATATTGCCGGCGAAGGCGCCGCCGGTGAGCAGCGCGAGGACGGCTGCGGATGCGAGGAACTTCTTCATGGTAATCTCCTGCGTTTTGGGTTTGGCGTAGCGCCAGGTCCAATGCCTGACCCTTCGGAATCTACGTCAGGAGGCGCGATTCCGTGCCTTGCAAGGCATCCGCCCGAATGCGCGGAAAAACCCGAACTCGCGGATGTTTGTGGCGATCACGCAACAATATGTCCGAGGAGCCACAGCATTCGCGGCGAAGATGATTGATCCGAACCGGCCTGCGGGTGGTAGTGCGCGGCTTGCGGTGCGAACGCGGAAATCGGCGGTGCGAATGCATGCCCGAATGGTAAGAATGTACCATCCGTGACCCAACGGGCGGCCTTATAGCGGGTGTGCGGTTGTGTCTCGAAAGTGGTGGAAATTCCCTGGCGACGCCCGCCGACGGGTACTGTACGCTGAGGTCTGGAAATTCGCTTTACCGTGGCTGTCAGACGCCACAAGCGTCGTGCCCTCCGACGTGCTCGGCGGGCGACATTCGGGTATCCGGGCGGCCCTGCCGGCAAAGGAGCACCTCATGCCCTCAATGGATGACATGCGTTTGGGTGGAACCCCGCTCGACCCGTTCCTTTACGCCGCTGTCGGCGAAGATCGAAACGGCAATACGGTCACCATGCTG
>SLLK01000179.1 GCA_007134115.1 Gammaproteobacteria bacterium
AATGTCGAACGCATCCCCTCCGCCCCTCCGATGCGCCAAAATCCTTCTCTCCACCTCATTAATCCTCTCCGTGAGCTTATCCGATCCCACATTGGGAAGGTCTTTAAAGACCTCTGCACATTCCCGTACCTCATCCTCATTGACGCCGAATGTTTCGAATAAGTGGCGCTCGACCGGACATGCGCGCGAAGACTTCACGACCTTGTTTCGATTCTCTTCATAATTCGTGTCATTCAGCTTATGAAATGTGTATAGCCAACACGCGTCCTGCCACTCTAGATAGATCAAGTTCCCATCGCCCTGAAAGTACTTCGTCGCGAGTTCCTTATGACCGAAACTATAGATATTGCTCGCTAAGGCGTTACGACGCCGAATCATACTCAAGAAGATGCCATTTGCTTTATGGCGGCTCTTTAATGCGAGACCATCCTCAAGTACGAACCGATATCCTTCGTTTAACGCAATGACGAAGTCGTGGATTCCCGCTGAAAATGCCTTGTCTGCAGCAATCGCGGTACAGGCGGCGGCGTCCCTCGATACCCCATCATCATCATCCATCCTAGTCGTAATGACGCCTTCATGGTGCGGAAGCAAAAGCTCCTCTGTGACATTAGAGAGATCACATCGTCGGTCAGAATGGAGCTCGAGACCTCTAATCTCATAGCTCGGAAAAAGACGAAGTATGGACTTGAGCTCCTCCAATAAACCTCGAGAAATACCTTCATCTACCTGCATAACAAAGTGGAAACGCTTGCGGCGTTGTGCCAACAAACTCGGAAGTGAGATTGCCCTCAATAAACGCATACGATAGCTCAGCCACTGCTCATCGTATACCCCAATACCGAAACGCATTACGACCACGTGAAGCAGTTTGTCGCAATGGAGCGACTCGTCGAACCTCCGGATAAGTGTGGAGCCCTTCCTCTTGTTGGCAGGTTTACTACACGACGAGTGGGCGGCAGTAGTGGCGGCCCGATCAACGGCAAGCGGCCAATATGGCCTTACACCGTCATGCGGGCTAAAACAAGCAGGTGCGGTCTCTATGTGGCATAGTGGCGAAGTATCTTGTGATATTCCAAGTACGCTAGAAAATGCTGCGATGGGAGCGAACCTTCTCGAGTCGAAGGGTTCAATCTGCGAATAGGGCCACGGAGAACCAATATGTTGCAATAGCCAGTTCACCGCATTTCGAATTGGAAGTGTATCGGTTGCAGCACGCGTGGTCATTGTGCCATCGAACCGGGTCGTGAAATCTATTAGAGTGAGCCAACCTTGGAGGCTAAAGCAACAGTAGTGTGCCGTGATCGTCCGGGTCATTTCCTCGTGTTGAATGCCGTCCGGGGAAATCTGTAGCGGAATGCGTTCTTCGGCGCGTGCGAGCGTAGCGTAGAGAGTGTCATGATCATCCAGGAATGCAGCGATAGAGGCGACCTGCAGATCGTAATAGGTACCGTGGTTGTTGCGCGCCTGTGCTTCCTTGATGCCTTGCTCACTGGTGAGGAGCCAGTCGAGATATCCGCGGAACCAAGC
Organism: Gammaproteobacteria bacterium; assembly: GCA_007134115.1. Taxonomy (GTDB): domain Bacteria; phylum Pseudomonadota; class Gammaproteobacteria; order UBA5335; family SLRW01; genus SLLK01. Next base: position 1,531 of record SLLK01000179.1, read on the forward strand.
GCGGATCCCGTCAAGCTGTTCCCTGGGTAGCACGCCCACATGGCTCAATAGGCGCACCGCATCGAGAAAGTAATACACGTCCTTCATTTCTATGACGCCGGTCTGGAAGCCACGATTTCGATTTCGGCCCCAGCGCACCTGGGCGTAGGTGAGATGCGGAGTCATGCGGGCCTGGGGATCGATGAACCAACGCTCCAGCCAGCGAACGGCGTGGGTGGCGTATGACAGGTGCCCGGTCACGAAGGCTGCCAAGCCGAGGGTCGTGCTATCGTCAAACAGACGTTGCAAGCGGGTGCGGTCGTAGCGGTGGCTCTCCGGCTCGTACATGCGGGTACCAGGCACGCGTTCGCCGTCTCTCCGCACGTAGGGCAGGCCGTCGTCAGTGTCTGGATTTGGCCACCAGTAGGGTGCGGGATGGTAATAGTCCTGAAGATCACCGGAAGGACCGGATTCGGGCTTATCCACAGGCGATTCTGGCTGGCGCTTCAGCGCTTCGGTCGCATTCTGAAGCAGTGTTCGCAGCAACTCAGCATGAGGGCCAGACTCGCCTTGCTCGCGGTACTCGGCACGCAGGGCCTCAATGGCCTCGATGCGGTAGCAAGTTAATTCGATGGGATCTGGCTGAGCGGAAACTTCCCGCGTGACATGGTTGATGGTGGCGCGGATCGCCTTCTGCCGTTCCAGGCCACGGCTCTTGAAGCTCTCCCTTGTCGAGGCTTCCAAGTGCGCCTTACCGCTGGCCAATCGCGCCACCCAACCCGCAGCACCCCAAGCGCCAGCGTCAGCTGAAGGCTCAGACCGCGGCTGATCCCAAGGGTCGTCCTTCCAGCGGTCCCATTTGCCGGGAATGCCCAGGCGCCAGAAAAGTTCCACCTTTGGGCGTCGACCATAGGGAATGCGCTCGTCAAAGCGCTCACCGGCGTCCTGACGAAAAACGACCTGCGGCTCTTCTTCCGCCTTGCCGTCCCAGGTCCCGTCAATGAGCGCCTGATTGTCGGTGATCCGGACCATGGGGACGAGGAAGTATTTGAAGCACGGGCCGTGCTCGATGCGGGCGCGGATCTCGTGCCAAGCCTGCTCGGTAACGAAACAGTTGCCGTCCCACGGCAAGGCCCACTTGGCCCTTTCCTTCGCCCACGCCAGCGCCACATTGCGGGCGCCATTGTTGTTCATCACGTAGTTGTTCTTGTGCCGGTAGAACTGAGCAAGCACCCGGATTGCTTCCCGGTCAGGGATGTCGATCTTGTGCGAGTAGATGAGGGCCGGGTCGGGAATGGACTCATAATCCCAACCGCAGGCGGCGTATTCCTCGTTATCGAAGGGGATACGGCGGTATTCCTGCCTGTACTCCTCGAGCAACTCGATGATACGGCGTTCTTCTAACTTGTCGAAGATCCGGTTGAGCAGCCAGAGCTTCTCGCAGCGCTCAAGATCGGGCTCGTTCTCGAGAATGAAATGGACGTTGTCGCGGGACTGGCCGCGACGGTGGCGCGGGTAAAGATCGTTTCCAACGATACGGACCAGCGCGTAGGTATCGGGTTCCTCGTGGAGCCCCGATCGACGGTATTCGTCCCAGAGCCCGAAGGTATCCTCCGGCGGCTCGACGGGTGGTGGTGGGTGAGCATCGACGACCCAGGGCCGCCGCTTGGACTTGCTGGAATTACCCTGATCCTTGGACGCGAGCTTGCGCTCCTCCCTCATGACTTGCTCCCCCGGCATGATCCCATGCTCTATTCGTGACTTCCGTGTAGGTGCCTGCGTTTTTCGTGGATCGAGGAATCCTCAGCGTCCTCCCGAGCACAAAAAATGGGCTTCAATTCCCTATCGCAGACCCAACCTGCGTACTAGACGACCGATGATACGGATGGGCAGTCCCAAACGCCAAGACCAACTCTGCTTGAGCGCCTCGACCTCGCCCCGTTCAGCCCGTAGCGCCGCTTCGAGCTCCAGGCGCTCCGCGGTGAGCTGGGCCAGATTATCTTCCACCTCGCACACATGCGCGATGGCTTCTCGCGTCTCACGCAATTCCTGGAGTTTTCGCGCCAAACCGCGCACCTGTCCGCCTGCTTCCCGCAATTCGCGCTCGTAGGCCTCCTTTTCGGACAACAGCTCGGAACTACGCTGTTCCTCGCGCTTCAAGCGTTCTGCCAGGACGGTTTCCTGTTCGCTGCTGGCATCGAGAGCAGATTCCAGATTCCGCACGGTATCGCGTGCCTGCTCCAGCTCCTGTAGCAAATCGGTCTTCTGGCGATAGGCGCGCCGGAGATCCTGCTCCTGGCTTTTCGACAGCTCCTGGGCTTCGGCCAAGGCGGCTTCGAGCTTGCTTGTGGCGGTGTGGGGGTCGTCCGCCTGCTGTTTGCGTCGCTCCAGGTGGGCTTCCAGGCGGGCGCCCGTCCTCTGCAGCTCCTTCAGCTCGTCTGTCTGCTTGTCGAGTCTCTCCTGTAATTCAGTGTTTTCCTGTTGGACCCTCTGGTGCTGCACGTCTTGCTGTTCGAGACGTTCTTGTAGTTGGCCGATCTCACTCTGCAGACGTTCGGCCTCGACCCCACGTTGCTTGGCTTGATTTTCCAACTTATCGCGCTCTTTCTGTAGCTGCTCAAGCTCCGCGTGTCGGGCCTCAAGACGCTCCTCAAGGGCAGACAGATGGGAGGTGGATTCTTGCTGAATTTCCTCCAGCTTCTTGTTCTGTGCCTCAACTGCCTTATCCTTTTCTTCACGCAGCTTG
>SLLK01000236.1 GCA_007134115.1 Gammaproteobacteria bacterium
ATTTCGGCCGATAGTGCTTCGGAAAACTCGCCCTGGCTGACCGCTTTCACTGGGCAATCGCAGGTCCGGCAGACGCGCGCCACGGCCTTCGTCGAAGAAATCCGGGATGACACATCGGTCCGGCTAAACTTCGTGGAGAGCCAGGAAACATCGAGCGCCTATGGCCGATCGGATCGTAATGACACGCCCATCCACGATGCCGAGGTCTATCAGAATGCATTTGAACGAATCGAAAATGCGATCTTCGTTCGGGAAGGCCGCTGAGCGTCCAAGCGGTATCTGATGCGTCATGGCCCGCCTCAAGCATAAGACGTCGAACAAGATGGGGGCCGTCGTTGGGACGGCTTTGCTGGCTTCGACTCTTCTCGCTGCATGTGTTTCCGTGGATCCATCCACCGGAGATAGCCGACACGTTGGCCAGCCCCTAATCCGTGACGCGGATGGTCGAATCACGGGCTACATCGATGAGAAATGCTACAGGCCCACCAACATTCGAGCGCCCAACGGCCGCATCCTGGGCACTGTTCAAGAGGGGCCGGGTTCGGCACCCACGCGTATTCGCAGACCAGACGGCCGAATCCAGTACGAGATCGATCGACTCCGCTTAGCATGCCGAAACCCAAGCTCCGGCGGGTTCTCACGCCGCATGAAAAAGTGGACAACTATGTTGACAAACACCGCTATTCAAATCAGACATGTTTCCACTCCGTGAGTGCCCTGAGGGAAACACTGATCAATGGGCCCGCATCCGGCTCCATGTCTCGCCAACGCGTTTTCGGAAGGGCATTGGGGCCACGGCGGCCTGTTTTGCACCCTGTAACCGCCGTTTTGGGCGGCGCGCTGGAGAACCGCACCCCGGACGAGGTCTACCAGTCCGGCTTCGGTGGCGGCGCAACCATTCCTGACCACTTCGGTGGCAAGAAGGCCGCATTGCAGGACGAGAACACAGGGCAGCGCTGTGCAACTGCAAAAACGGCCGAGGCGTTAGCTTAAAGCTAGGCGGTTTCTGTCTTGACCATGGGGTCCACTTTGAGGAGTCCACCAATGTCGACTGTACTCACCCGCCGATATGAATCGGCACTGGTCTATGCGACCCACCTGCATGCTACGCAGAAGCGAAAAGGAACCGAGGTCCCCTACATCTCCCACCTGTTGGCCGTATCGGGGCTTGTGCTCGAGGCGGGAGGGGGCGAAGACGAAGCCATCGCCGGCCTGCTGCACGATGGGCCTGAAGATCAGGGCGGCGAGGCTACGCTGCACCAGATCCGACAGCTCTTTGGTGAGCGCGTCGGTACGATTGTGGCGGCGTGTTCCGATACGTTCGAGTCAGAGAAGCCGGCCTGGCGCAAACGGAAGGAGGAGTACCTCAAGCATCTCGAAGATGCGGACGCTTCGGTCCTTCTGGTTTCCTGTGCTGACAAACTCCACAACGCGCGGTCCATCCTCGAGGACTTCCATCAGGTCGGCGATCAGTTGTGGCAGCGTTTCAATGCGAGTCGGGAGGAGACGCTTTGGTACTACGGAGCGCTGGCGCGTGTTTTCGGGGAGCGCGGCCCACACATCCTGGCGGAACGTCTGGAGCGAGTCATTCACGATCTTCGGGGTGCCTGTGATACCGAAAAAAAACCGCTCGGCGATTCGACCGGGCAGGACGTATGAATCAGATCGACTAGCCGTACATCGTGGTCCGAGTGTTCGTAGCGGTTTACCAGCGCGAACCGCTGCAGATCGTTCAGGGCGAAAAGGGTGTGTGTGTCAGTCGTGGCGGCTTGTTTATCCTTGCGTGAGCCCGTTTGCGGTAGCTTTCACCGGTGAGTTCAACGATGTCGGCGTGATGGACCAGCCGGTCGATCGCGGCCACCGCCATCATGTCGTCGGGGAAGATGCTGTCCCAGGCGCTGAACGGCTGATTGGATGTGATGAGCAGGCTGCCTGCCTCGTAGCGGTGGGCGATAAGCTCGAACAGGACCGAGGTCTCGGCTTCACTGCGTTTGACGTAGCCGATGTCATCGATGACCAGCAGTGGATACTTGTCGAGTTTGCTGAGGGCCTCGGCCAAGCGCAGTTCCAGTTTGGCGGTCTGGAGTTCCTGCACCAAGGCGGAGGCTGGGTAGTAACGAACACGCAGGCCCCGTTCGATGAGGGCATGACCGATGGCGGCGGCGATGTGGCTCTTGCCGAGGCCGGAGGCACCGAACAGCAGGAGGTTGCGGGCCTGCTCGATCCAAGTGCCGTCACACGCCATGGAGGTGAGTTTCTGGCGCTGGATGTGCTCGACGGCGCTGAAGTCGAACGTGGCCATCGTCTTGCCGGCCGGCAGCCGGGCTTCCCGGGTGTGGCGCTGCAGGCGTCGCTGCTCGCGCTCCGCCAGTTCGTACTCGCAGAGTGCTGCCAGGGCCTGTGGGATCGACCATCCGGCCGCCAGCGCCCGCTCCGTGACGTCGTCGCAGCAAGCCGCCATGGTCGGTAGACGCAGCTGGCGCAGAAGGATCGGCAGAGTGGCCGCATCAGCCATGGGACACCCCCCGGAGTAGGCCGTCGTAGTCGGCCAGCGCATGCTGGCGCCCGGCCAGGGGCGCTGGCAACGAAGCCGGATCTGACCCTCGGAAGCGTTCCTGGATCTCGATCAGGGTCGGGTGGCGGCCCGCGTCCAGCGCGTCAAGCCACCAGCGTCCGATCGCGGTGGCCCGATCCCCGTCGGCTGCCAGCTTAAGCGCGCCCACGACGCGCTTGCAGGCTTCATCGCCCATCCGTTGCTCGCGCAGGCGCTGATAGATCGTGCGCCAGTTGGGATCGGGCAACAGTTCATTCCGGAAGGCGAGCCCGGCCAGCGCCCGCGGTTTGCGTGCCAGCCAGCCGATGACATGGCGATAGTCGATACTGCGTGCCCGCGGTTCGCCGGCGCCCGGGCGCAAACGCTCAAGGGTCAGCAACTCGCGCCCGCCATGGTGAAGCACCAGCCGGTCATCGTAGAGATGCACCCGTAGCCGCTCGCCGATCAGCCGCGCCGGGACCGAGTAGAGCACACGGCGCAGCGTGAACGTACTGGAACTGGTGACCCGGACCGTGACTTCCGTGTAGTCCACCCCGGGCCGCGAGGGCAGGGGTGCCAGCTGTGCCTGCTCGGCACGGATCCGGGCCGCATTGCGCCGGTGGATGCTGGCTACCACCGAGGCCAGGAAGGCCCGATAGTCTTCAAGCGTGTCGAAGTCCGACGAACCACGAAGGGCCAGGCGCTGACGGATCCGGCGCTTGAGGTGGCCGTGCGGCGACTCGATGGCGCCGTTTTCATGGCCACGTCCGGGGTTGTTGCGCGAGGCGTCCATGCCGTAGTGCTGGCACAGCGCCTGATAGCGTTCAGTCATGTCGTCGCGTGCCTGCCGATCGAGGTTCCGGTAGGCCGCCGACAGGCTGTCGGTGCGATGCTCCGCCGGCACGCCCCCCAGGCGTTCCAACGCCTCGGTCAGGCCTTCCGCCAGGGCCGTGAAGCTCTCGCCGCCCAGCACCACGCGCACGTGGCACCAGCCACTGCACGCCAGCCGGAAGTGGTAGAGCAAATGCGCCAACGCCACGCCCCGAACGGTGATCACTACGCCCTTGAGCGTCGTGAAGTCCGACAGTGCCTGTCGTCCCGGCTCGTGGACCTGCGGGAACATGACTTCCCTATCCGGCCCGTACCGTGCTCGCCAGTCCTTGATCCGCCGCTGCAACGTGCGCAGCAGCTTGTCCGGATACTGATCCGGGTATTGCTCCTGCAACCACTCCAGCACCGTCAACGGCTGTAGCCCGGGATCGTGACCGAGTCGCTCGGCGACCTCGTCCCAGACCTCCGCAAACGGATCCGATCGCGTGCGCCAGTGCCGAGACCCCGGCGCATGCCCTCGTTCAATACGCCGACCGCTGCGCTCGGATATACCGGCTTTGGCCGCGGCGGCCACCTGCGTCTTGCCCTGCTTTCTCTGTGACATGAATACTTCGACCTGCTGCGTGGTGGCCGCCATCCAAAACCCCTTTCCGGGTTCCATGAACAAGCGGCCAGCTTATGGGCAACCGGCCAAAGTAGTTGTCGTCAACCGGCCAAAGTAATTGTCGTCAGATACTCCAGGGCACTCGTGCCCGACGCAAACCCAACCCAGCAGGGAACGTCGTCGTGTGCGTCACGAAAAGACTTCGGAAAGCTCAGGACCACGGTGTAGTCACTGGACTCCTGGATCGGCTCAACGCGCATATAGG
>SLLK01000012.1 GCA_007134115.1 Gammaproteobacteria bacterium
ATGTTCTCGCTGTTCCAGATCATGACGCTGGAGAGCTGGTCGATGGGCATTGCGCGGCCGGTGATGGAGGTCTATCCCTGGGCCTGGTTGTACTTCGTGACTTTCATTCTGGTGTGCAGCTTCACCGTGCTCAACCTGTTTATCGGTCTGATCGTCAACACCATGCAGAGCCTGCACTGGGAAGAAGAAGAGGAGAAACGCCTGGTCAGCGAGGAACAGGCCCGTCAGGAACGTCTGGAGATGCTGCATACCATGCGGGCGATGGATGAGAGGCTGGCGCAGATGGAGCGGGTGCTGGTCAGGAAGGGGCAGTGAAGGGGCAGTGAATGGTGAAAAGTGAAATGTACGCGCCTTTGGCGCGCGTTCGGCAAGCACACTTCACTTTTCACCTGTCACTTTTCACCTGTCACCTGTCACCTTTCACCTTCCACCCTTCACCGGATCACCCCACCAGTCGCTCGAAGATTCGGAAGCCGGCAATGTAGGTGCCGGCTGCCGAGCCCAGGGTGGCGAAAAGAAAGACCAGCAGGGTGCGCGAGACGCGGTTACGCCACCAGCCGCCAAGCCGTGCGACGTCGCGGCGCAGGTTGGAGAAGTCACGCACATGGGGACGCCGCAGCCACAGTTCCACGGTGGCGACCACCAGCCCGGCGCCGATGGTCGGGTTCAGTGAAGTCAGCGGCGCGGCCACAAAGGCGGCGACCACGGTCAGTGGATGGGCCAGCGCGGCGGCGGCCCCGGCCGCCGAAAGAGTGCCGTTGATCAAGACCCAGTCGATGACCATTTGCTGGCCCAGGTCGGTACTGCGCCAGAACCCGGCGGCGAAGCCGCCCAGAATAGCGGCCACTACGAGCCACGGCAGCCATTGCATGAACCGCGAGCCGGGCGGCACTGTGTCCAGTGCGCGCACCTCGGCGCCGGCATCGGTCGGCGGTGTTTCCTCCAGATGCCGGGCAAGCCCCTTGAGGTGGCCGGCGCCGATGACCACCAGGATGCGACGGGCCTGGCCGCGCAAACGCTCCTGTTCCAGGCGTGCCGCCATGTATCTGTCGCGCTCTTCGATCAGGGGCCGGTAGAGGACCCGCGAGCGTGAGGCGAACTCGGCGAAGGTACTTTCAAGCATGTCGCCCTGTTTGAGGCGTTCGATGTCCTGCTCGGTGATCTGGTCGCGCGAGAACAGGCTGGCCAGGATGCCACTGAGCAGGCCCAGCCGTTGCCACCATGGCGCGCCGCGATACATGCGCCGGAGCGTGGTGCCGATGTCACGATCAATCAGCATCACCGGCACGCCGGCCTTCTCCGCCGAACTGATGGCGTCGCGCATCTCCGCGCCCGGCTCGATACCGAGTTGTTCCGCCAGGCGCTGCTGGTAGGCGCCCAGGGCGAGGCTCGCCGCCACCATGCCCGCCTTGCCTTCGCGGATGACCCGGAACAGGTCCATGTTGGCCAGCGCATCAGGATCACGAATGGCGGCTGCGCGCGACTCGCACAGCTCGATGGCAACGGCGTCGTAGCCGCCCTCGGCAATCAGTTGCCTGACTTCGGCCGCGCTGTGGCGCGATACGTGGGCGGTGCCGAGCAGGGTGAACTCGGTGCCTTCACGGGTGACGAGGTGGCGCGGCCCGGTGTCCGGGGCGGCGGTGGTAGCCGTGTCAGTGTGCATGCGCGTCCATGAGTGTTCGTATCGAGCCCGCGATTATCCCTGTAGCGGCGGACGCACTCAATGCCTCTCGCCTTGATCGGCCGACGGTGTGCCGGCGAGATGCAGCGTATGCTGCTGAATCAGTCCGTCTATATCGCGTGCGAAGTCAGTGCCGCGGGGCGACACCGGGGCCAGCCGGGCAGCGAGCAGGGACAGCTCGGGGAATGCGCCGGATTCGCGCTGCCGTTCCCGTTCTTCACGGAAAGCCTCGAGTTCCGGCGCGGTATTGATGTGGTGCATAAAGCTTTCGATCGAGTCGCTGAGACTGCCGAAAGCGGCGGGCTTGCCGGGCCGGGCATCGGTCCATTCGCCGAACAGGGCATTGGCACGCACGGCCATGCTGGAGATGCCCCAGGCCGATTGTATGGCCGCAGTGGCCATGACCAGCTCCGCGGGGACCACGTCGATACGCCGCAGCAGTGTTTCAGCGAAGGCGTCGTTCGATGTCGCCACGTCGTAACGCGCAGCCAGGATATCCAGTGCATGGCGTTCCACCGTGCCGCGTCGCGGCAGGGGGCCATCCGTGACCCTGACCACGAACTGTCGCTCTTGCTCGATCCTTCGATTAACCAGCATGGCCGGGGTCCACGTCAGGCGCAGGAACAGTGCCCGTCGCGCATGGGGGTCAAGCTTTGCCATATCCGTGGGTAGCTGTTTGTTGACCACCGTCGGTACCGGCGGCGGGCCGGGCGGCCAGGTAAGACCGGCGTGGTCCAGCGCTTGTGCCAGGGCGTCGGCCTCGGTGATCTCAAGCCTCACGTCGGGCTGCGGCGGCGCCAGGCGGTACAGCAGGTCGCCGTCAATCTGGGTGGGGACGGTTAACCACGCGATGCCTGCCAGCAGGGCGCTCATGGCCACACCGGTCAGGCCTGCGAGGACGCCGGCGCGTTTGTAATCCGCGCTGGTCCAGGTGTCTTCCGCCATGACGGGCTCCCGGGCAGGATGTGTTCGAAGGTGAGCCGCGAAGGCGGCGTGCAGCCTATTCTAGCTGCTGGGGCTGCCTGCCCGATACCTTGCGCGGTGTTCCGCCATTGGTCTGCTAGACTGATGGCCGAACGACATGCTCTCACGGGTGTGTCAGCTGCAACAGCCGACAGGGGGATGACGTCGATGGCCGACAAGCAGTATCGACACTGGAGCACGGAACAGGACAACAGGGGTGTGCTGTACGTGTACGCCGACAATGCGGATGGTTCCACCAACGTATTGTCACAAGAGGTACTCGAGGAGCTGGACAAGCTGCTGGCGGAAATCGCCGATAAGCCGCCGCGGGGCGTGGTGTTTGCCTCCGCCAAGGACAGCGGCTTTATCGCCGGCGCCGATATCAGCATGATCGGCAAGCTCGATGAGCTCAAGGATCCCCTCGGCCTGATGCAGGATTCTCAGGGTATTTTTGATCGTATTGAGAATTTGCCGTGCCCTACGGCTGCCGCCGTGCACGGCTTCTGTATGGGCGGCGGGCTGGAGCTGGCGCTGGCGTGTACCTACCGCGTGGCGGACAAGGACTCCGCCAGTATGGGTTTGCCTGAAGTGATGCTGGGTGTGCACCCTGGCTGGGGCGGTACGGTGCGTTTGCCGCGCCTGCTGGGCGCTGTACAGGCTATGCAGTTGATCATGACCGGCCGCAGTGTACGCGGCGGCAAGGCACGCTCGCTGGGCCTGGTGGACCGGGTGACCGAGCGCGACGGATTGCTGGCAGCGGCCCGTGACATGGTGCTTGAAGCGCCGGCGCCGCATCGGCCGGGTCTGTTGCAACGACTGAGCAATCTGCGTCTGCTGCGCAAGCCGCTGGCGGGGCAGATGCGCAAACAGCTGCGTGGCCGGGTGCGACCCGAACACTATCCGGCGCCGTGGGCGATTGTCGATCTGTGGGAAACGCGGCCGGCGGACCATGCCGGACAATTACGCGCGGAAGCGGAGTCTTTCATGCGCCTGGCCCGCTCCGATGCGGCGGCCGGCCTGATCCGGGTGTTCTTCCTGCAGGACGAGCTCAAGGCCCGGGGCAAGGCGGCGAAATTCAAGGCACAGCATGTGCATGTGATCGGCGCCGGCACGATGGGTGGCGATATCGCCGCCTGGTGTGTGCTCAGGGGGATGAGCGCCACGCTCCAGGACCGCGAACAAAAGTTCATCGAGCCGGCGCTCAAGCGCGCCCGGTCGCTGTACGAGAAGAAGCTGCGTGATCCACAGAAGGTGGACGAGGCCATGGGTCGCCTGCAGGCCGACGTCAAGGGCGACGGTGTGGCAAAGGCCGATGTGGTGATCGAGGCCATTTTCGAGAATCTGGAGGCCAAGCAGAAGCTGTTCGCCGATGTGGAGAAGAAGCTCGGCAAGCATGCGGTGATGGCCACCAACACCTCGAGTATTCCGCTGGACGATATCGCCGGCGCCCTCAAGCAGCCGCAGAAGCTGGTGGGCATTCACTTCTTCAATCCGGTGGCACGCATGCAGCTGGTGGAAGTGGTGACCGGCGACCAGTCGGATGCCGATGAGGCGGCCCGGGCGCA
>SLLK01000077.1 GCA_007134115.1 Gammaproteobacteria bacterium
ACAAATTATTGTCATGGATCAGAAGGTATAATACATCTGGACCCTTGGATTTCTAATAGAATAGGAGCATATTTTCCAGATGAATGGCCGACAGGGGCGTTTCACGGACCACCATCACCAGTTGACGGCCTTCCTTGAGGGTCACATCGGCGGCACGTTCAATCAGGGTATTGCTGGCTCCCGTGGCCACCGCCGACAACGTCGAAGTACTGCAGGGGCATACCACCAATGCGCGAAAGCGGGCTGACCCGCTGGCCACCGGTGCCGTCCACTGGTCCTGACCGAACACATGAAGTTCGCCGGGCGGCGAACCAAACCGCTGCAGCAACCAGCGACGCATCTCAGCAGGCCGCGCGGGCAGCTCCCAATCGGTCTCCAGGCCGGCGACGACACGCGCCGGACGCGACAGCATCAGGTACACCGTGCGCGGCTCTGAGAGCAGACATTCCAGCAGACGCAGCCCGTACTGCACTCCCGAGGCACCGGTAATCGCCAGCGCCAGCGTATCTTCCTGTTTGCCCCCGTTGTTCATCAGCGCAGCCTAATCCACCCCACCCGTGCTGGCAACGCACAGGTGATTCACAAGCCGTCGCCGGTGGCGTATAGTGACCGTCCGGTCGGTCGGTACGTCAAGGATGCCTTGCGTGGTCACGCCAGTTCCCGAAACTGATAGCTGTTGCGGCGGAAGCTCCGTGGCCCGCATCGTGCAGGCCGCCGCCGATCTGTTCGCGCGGCACGGCTACAACGGTGTTTCCATCAATGCCATCGCGGCCGCGGCGGACACCAGCAAGGCCAACGTATTCCACCATTTTCGTAACAAGGACGAGCTGTACCTCGCGGTGCTGCAGCATGTAGCCAAACCCTCCCAGGACGCTTTGCGCGAGTTGACGGGGGTGGACCGCGATGCCGGCGAACGTTTGAGCGAGTTTGCCCGGGCCCATGCCCGCATTCTGGAGCAGCACAGCGATACGGCCCGGCTGGTGATGCGCGAGATACTGGACCCCGGGCGCGGAGAGAAGAATGCCGCCCTCGCCAGCCAGGTCTTTGCCGAAAACTTCTCCATGCTGGTTTCTATTATTCGCGAGGGCCAGGAGGCGGGCACGCTGCGCGCCGGTATGGATGCGGGCGCCCTGGCCACGGTACTCGTCGGCATGAACGTGTTCTTCGCCATTTCGCGCGACGGACTGGCGCACTATCCGGAAGTCGATTTCGCCGACAACCCGGAACTATTCGTCGAGCGACTGCTCGATATTCTCTCTGAAGGCATACACAGTAAAGGGCCGTCATCATGAAGCAGCTCCGTTTGATACCGTCGGACGGACCACGTCGCTGGTATGTGCCGGCCATGGCGCTGTCCATCTCATTGCTGATCGCTGGCTGCAGCAGCAATGGCGACGACAACGGGCAGGCCGAGGAACGCGCCACACCGGTCACCGTGGAACTGGCACGCGGCGAAACCGTACGCGAAGTCCAGACCACCGTCGGCCGCGTGCAGAGCCGCTCGTTGCCGGCAATCAGCGCTGAGACCAGCGGCCGCGTACTCGAGGTCATCCGAGATGTGGGCGACCGGGTGGAAGAGGACGAAGTGTTGATGCGCCTGGACGATCTCAACCAGCAGTTCGCAGTACGTCAGGCAGACGGCGCGGCGGATCGCCTCAAGGCGATGGTCGCCAATCAGGAACGCACGGTACAGCGTCAACGCAATCTGCTCGCGCAAAATTCTATTTCGCGCAGCCAGTTCGATGCCACGGAGGCCGAGCTGTCGTCACTGCAGGCGCAGTTGCGTGAAACGCAGGCGCGCCTGGAAGAAGCGCAACTGGCCCTGGAAAAAACCCGCGTGCGCAGCCCCGTGGACGGCATTATCGAGGACCGCATGGTCTCCGAGGGGGATTTTGTAAGCAGTGGCACACCTCTGTACAGCCTGGTAGGCGGCACCAGCCTGCGCATCGTCCTGCCCTATCCCGAACGCATTGCGCACCGGCTGGAACCCGGGCTGACCGTATTCCTCAGCCCGTCTTCGAACCCCGATGATCGCCACGAGGCACAACTGTCCGACCTGCGCCCCACCATTGGCACCAGCAGTCGATCCATCGACGCCATCGTCAACATGGAGAACCCCGGCCACTGGCGCTCGGGGGCAAGCATTACCGGCGAAGTCGTGCTCGACGAGCGTGAAAACTCGATCACCGTGCCCGAAAACAGCCTGGTTCGACGCCCCGCCGGCACCGTGGTCTACGTGATCGAGGATGAGCGGGCCAGCGAACAGGTGGTTGAAACCGGCGTGCGCGTCAACGGGCGCGTGGAAATCCGCTCGGGCCTTTCAGACGGAGCCACCGTGGCCGTCACCGGCGCACAGTTCCTGTCCGACGGCGGACGCGTGCGTGTTGTAGAAGAAGAAAACGGGGACGCTGACGATGACGCTACCTGAGTTATCCATACGGCGTCATGTACTGGCGCTGATGCTCAGCGCCGTGCTGGTACTGTTCGGCCTGATCAGTTTCGACCGCATCGGCATTGATCGTTTCCCCGAAATTGATTTTCCGATTGTTTCGGTGGTCACGGTATTGCCCGGCGCCGCGCCCGAGATCGTAGACTCCAGCGTCACCGATCTGATCGAGAACGCCGTCAACAGTGTGCCCGGTATTGAGGATGTGTCGTCGAGTTCGTCGCCCGGCACCTCGGTGGTCAATATTGCGTTTAACCTCGACAAGGACATCGACGTCGCCTTCAACGAAGTGCAGACGCAGATCAATCAGATCGTGCGGCGTCTACCCGACGACGCCGAGGCCCCTGTCGTCGCCAAGGTAGAGGTCGGCGCCTCTCCCATCATGTGGTGGGCATTGCGCGGTGATCGCACCCAGCAGCAGCTCAATGTCTACGCCGAGAACGAGATCAAGCCACGCCTGGAAACCATCGACGGCATCGGCGAAATCCGCCTGGGCGGGCGCCGCGACCGCAACATCCGGGTCGAACTGGATACCCGTAAAATGGCCGCCGCCGGCGTCACCCCGGCACAGGTCCATAACGCCATTCAGTCCGAGCATGTGCAGTTCCCCGGCGGCTTCCTGGTCGGTCGCGACCGCGAGTCGCTGATCAAGCTGGACCTTGAGTACCACAACACCCACGACCTCGAACAGCTCATCGTCAGTCACAGTGACGGGGCACCGGTACGTCTGGCCGACATTGGCGAGGTGGTCGACGGCCTGGAGGATTTCCGCCAGCTGGCGCGCTTCAACGGCGAGCCCACGGTTGGCCTGGGCGTCGTACGCGTCACCGGAACCAATACCGTGCGTATCGCCAACGAGGTGATGGAGCGGGTGGAGAACGAAATCCGGCCCCAGTTGCCACCGGGCATGACGATCGAGCTGGCAACCAACAATGCGGACCTGATTGAGGAAGTGGTGAACGCGCTGCAACGCCACTTGCTCGAAGGCACCCTGCTCGCCGCTCTGGTGGTTTTCCTGTTCCTGCGCAATTTCCGCTCTACGCTGATTATTGCCACGGCCATTCCGGTATCACTGCTGGGTGCGGTGGCCGTCATGTACGGTTTTGGCTACACCTTCAACACGCTCACCCTGCTCGCACTGCTGCTGCTCATAGGCGTGGTTGTGGATGATGCCATCGTGGTGCTGGAGAATATTTACCGACACCGCGAACAACACGCCGAGGATGCGTTCAAGGCCGCTGCCGACGGCAGCCGCCAGGTGTTCTTCGCGATTATTGCTTCCAGTCTGACCCTGGTTGCCATTTTTGCGCCGGTGATTTTCATGGGCGGCATTATCGGCCGCTTCTTTGAATCCTTTGCCGTGGTGGTAACCGTAGGTATCCTGGTGTCGACCTTTGTCGCCGTCACGCTGGTGCCCATGCTGTGCTCGCGCTTCATGGTGGTGCGCCGCAAACACGGCCGCGTATACGAGGTGCTGGAAAACAGTTTCCTGCGGCTTGAGCGCACCTACCGCAAGCTTCTCAACCTTGCACTGGGCGCGCGCTGGGCCACCATCGGTATCAGCCTGCTGGTGTTCGTCCTGAGTCTCGGCCTGTTCCCGTTTATCGCCGCCGAATTCTCGCCGGAAGAGGACGAGGGTCGCTTCCTGATCATGTTGCGCGCGCCGCTGGGCTCGTCTATCGAACACACGGACGGCCGCCTGCGCAAGGTGGAGGAAATACTCGCCGAACAGGAAGCAGTGCGCACCTACTTCACCGC
>SLLK01000213.1 GCA_007134115.1 Gammaproteobacteria bacterium
GCAGGCTCACGGCGGAACACGGAACGTTGAGCCCAGGGAAATGACGACGAAAACGGCGCGGCCTTCCGACCGCGCCGTTTCAACATACACCCGGGCTCATTGTGCGCGGCTGTCACCCGCTGCCGTCTAACGCGACGCCGGCGGATTCTCAATGACGACTTCCACCCGGCGGTTCTGCTGACGTCCGGCCGCGGTACTGTTGCTGCCAACAGGCCGTTGCAGACCGATACCCGCGACCGAAAGCCGGTGAGACGTGATGCCGCGTTGTGTCAGATACTGACTGACCGCCTCGGCCCGCTCCTGTGAAAGCCCTTTGTTATAGGCCGCAGTGCCGACGTTATCGGTATGCCCCTCGATCAACAGGCGATGATCCGGGTACTGATTCAGGAAACCCACCAGTTGGTCCAGGTTGTGACCGGCATCACTACGCAGCCTTGCACTGCCGGTATCAAACAGCACATCGCCCAGAGTCACCACCATGCCACGTTCGGTTTCCTTCGCCTGCATCTCATCCAGTCGCCGCTGCATATCGGCTTCCGAACTACGTGCACTGGCAGCATCCTCACGCGCACTGTCCGCTTCGCGAGTGCGGGCCGCCAACCGGGCATCACTGCGTTGTTCGCTGAACTCGCCGCGCTGGTCTTCGGCCAACTTTGTCGTGGCCGTCGCCCTGGCAACCTCTACTTTTTGATCCGCCAGGGAGACCCGGTGTGAACCCAGTTTGCCATCGGAGTCGGACAAGGGCTCCTCGGCGAGCTTGACTGCCTCTTCCGCTTCGCGCATTTCCACCCGCGCGCGACTCGCCAGTTCGGGATCATTCTGCAGTGCGGTGAGTTTGCTACGCACCTCGGCAGAACCCGCCGGGCTCGAGGGTCCGGTCGCACATGCGGCAAGGAAAAAGACGGATACAACCAGTGCGGCGCACATTCTGCCGTACATCGTTTTCTGTGCAATTAATGTGCTCATTGCTGTTCCTCCATACGTTTCATTTCTTCATCCAGCGCCTCGGCATCCCGGCCCATTTGCCGGTTGATTTCCGCCGACTTGGCCTCGGCGGTCTTCGCCTTTGCAAGTTCGGCGGCGCCGCGTGACTGCTGCGCATACTGTTCCGCGTCTTGCATATCTTCAGCCTCGACTGCGCGCTCAGCCTGCGCCAGTTTCTCTTTGGCCTCGTCGAGTTCGGCACCCGCGTACTGCCGGGCATCGGACTGCTCGGCGTGGGCGATGGCGTCTCTGGCCGCGGTCAACGAGGCCTCGGGAGCGTCCGGCGTTGAAGCGCAGGCAACCAGCAAAAGCACGGCCATGGCCAGGCCGGAGGCAGCGCCGAACCGTTTATATGATCCAGGTGATATATGCATTGTGATTCTCCATAACAAAGGGCCTGTAACGTGCGGGATCGCGCCGCACCACCCAACAAAAGCATGCTGGAGACCAAACATACGGAGATGCGCGAGCAGCGTCGGTGCGCTCGCGCACGTAGCGCCGATACCGTTTAGCGTGCTGGCGGGCGTTTTACCTCTCGGGGGGAGGGGGCGGTGCTTATCCTGAACCCCTACTCCGCCAGGTTCTTCGCTACGAAGTCCCAGTTCACCAGGTGATCCAGAAATGTCTCGATGTACTTTGGCCGTGCGTTTCGGTAATCGATGTAGTAGGCGTGCTCCCAGATATCGATCGTCAGCACGGGCGTGTCGCCGTACCTGAGGGGGCAATCGGCATTGCCGGTCCGGGTGACCTTCAGCTTGCCGTCGCCCCCCCTGACCAGCCACGCCCAGCCGCTGCCGAACTGTGCCGTGGCGGCCTCTGTGAACGCCTCCCTGAACGTGTCGAAGCTGCCAAACGCTGCCTTGATGGCGTCGCCCGGCTTGCCGGCAGGCGCACCGCCGCCGTCAGGCTTCATGCAGTTCCAGTAGAAGGTGTGATTCCAGACCTGGGCGGCGTTGTTGAAAAGGCCGCCGTCGGCGGTCCTGATCAGATCTTCCAGAGACTTTTGGGCCTCGGGCTTGCCGGCGGTCAGTTTGTTGAGGTTGGTAACATAGGTCTTGTGGTGCTTGCCGTAGTGGTAGTCAAGAGTCTCGGCGCTAAGGTGGGGCTCAAGGGCGTCCCTGGGCCATGGCAACGAAGGCAGTTCAAAGGGCATGATCGACTCCTGAAAGTGGTGGCGATGCAATATAAAGGACCGGTCGTACACCGGCGGACTCAAACGGACACCCATCACTTGTTATTGCCGGGTCATGCTTCAAGTGCCGGTCCAGGCTCCATGCCGCCACCCTGGGTGATCGACTGCCGGGCGACAGCCGGCATGACGCTCTGGATGTGTCCCGGTGCATAGCGTGTTCGCAATCAAGACAGACTGTTCACCACGGTAGGCCGCCATCAGGTTGGCGTCAGTGCGGTCTCCAACATAAGGCACAAGGTGCTTGCGCAAATGCACGGTCGGAGGCATGACAGCTTCGGCACAGGCGTTCCCGTCCTTGAGACAGGCCCGGCGTGGCCGCTCTGCTCGACCGGTTCCTGCCAGTCGCCTGGCGTCAGTGTCGGACGCATCGGGAAAGCAGCATGACAACACTTCAGATCACCCCGAACCGTGCGGCGGCGAACAAAAACGCCCGCGCTATGCACGGGCGTTTCAGGATGTCCGGTTTTAACCAGGGTACGACCTGTTCACTATCCACTGCTATGTGACGTCTGAAAACCTCAAACTGAAAACATGGCGGAAAGGAAAGTTGAAACACATACGGTTGAACGCCGGGAGACCCGCCAGTACGTGATGAACAGATCCGTGGCAGGCTAGACCTGCGATGGCGGCATCACGGTACCGCGACCATCATTGGTCCGTTTCGGCACATCCGGGTCCGTCGGCCGGGTACGGACACCATTCACCGCCACTGGCGGCATTGCATTCAAACCTGTGTAAATCAACATTTTCCTGTTCTCATGATTGTTGCGTGGTTGAAAGAGGCCGGAGCATGCGCCCAAAGCCGGCGTGCGTCTGTACGCCAACCCACGTATCGGCCCCGCGCGGCGGTCGCGCGGGTGTTTTGAGAAAACACGGTGATGCACGGCCCGTTTGCAAGGCGACGCGAAGGCTGACGTTCAGCATTCAACGCGTATAATGCTTCGCCCGACCTGGTTTTTAATTTGGAGGGACACTTTTGAGCCGTATTGCCTTGACCGGCACGACCGGCTTTATCGGCCGCAGCCTGGTTCGCGGGCTGCTGGCGCGTGGTCACGAGGTCCGTGCGCTGGTGCGTCAGAACAGACCCGACGGGCTGGTCGAGGATGACAGGCTCACCCTCGTGACCGGTGACCTGCACTCCCCGCCCGCCCTGCAACAATTGGTCGCTGACAGCGATGCAGTGATCCACCTGGCGGGCGCCATCCGGGGACGCTCGCGCGAAGACTTCCAGCGCATCAATACGGACGGCACTCGCGCCCTGGCGCAGGCTGTCGCGCACACGGCTGCGGACGCACACTTCGTGCATGTATCCTCGCTGGCCGCAAGCAAACCGGAACTTTCCTGGTACGCAGGGTCCAAGCGTGAGGGCGAGGATTTGCTGCCAGGCATCGTGCGCCACTGGAGCGTGCTTCGTCCGCCGGCAGTCTATGGTCCGGAAGACCCGGCGCTGGCCCCGGTATGGCGCGCCCTGGCCAGGGGCTGGCTGCCGGTGATCGGCTCGCCACACAATCGCTTCTCGCTGGTGTATGTGGACGATGTGGTTGAAGCCCTGTGCCGGCTGGCGGCCATGCCCCGCAGCAGCCAGCGCATCGCCACCATCCACGATGGCCGCAGCAATGGTTACGACTGGCGCGCCCTGGCCGAGCTGGCCGCCGCCGAACGCGGTGGCAAAGTACGCACCATCACGGTGCCACCGACCCTGTTGCGGGCCATCGCGGCGGTCAATCTGCGTTTATCGCGATTTTACCACCAGCCGCCGGTTCTGGTACCCGGAAAAGCCAGGGAACTGGCTCATCACGACTGGGTTTGTAATAATGATGCCCTTGGCGAGATACTGGGCTGGACGCCCGGAATCGAAGTGCCGCAAGTCCTGCAAACCCTGCCCGGATGGGGACCACACTGATGAGCGAAACAAGAACCATGGTAAACCAGGCCATCCAGGATGCCCTCAAGACTGTCCTCCCCGACCCCGACACCACGATTAATGGCGACACTGACCTCGCCGCTGATA
>SLLK01000218.1 GCA_007134115.1 Gammaproteobacteria bacterium
AAACAGGTCTTGAACCGGGCCCATGAGCGCCCGCGATACGAAAACAACCCGGCGTCGCGCTCATGGCCGTGCGGCAGGGTTGTCATCCGGCCTGCTCCGCCCGGTCATCCGCCACACACACCGGGCAGGCCCGGCAAAACGTGCGATTGAGCAGATGCCCGCGCACCAGCGCCGCGCTGCCAAGCACGGTCAGCGCTTCCTCCCACCAGCCGCCGAGCGCATCGCCGCCACCAAAGGCAGCGAACACGATCAGCGCCACACCCGCGCCGATCCAGGCCGGAACCGATCCTTGCTGGTGACGCTGAAAGCCGGGGATGGCAGCCAGGGCTGCGACAGGAACGATCACGGCGGCGAGCACACGGTGCACCAGTTCGTCATAGGGCAGCAGCAAGCCGTAGAAAGGCAGGGCGAGCACAAGCGCCGGCGTCATCACGCAATGCACCGCACAGATGGATGATGCCGAGATACCCAGATAATCCCATGTCGCCAGGTACTTCACTGTCTGCCCCCGTGACTTCTGCAATGGCGAGCATGTTAACGACACAGGATTGCATTTGCAACCGGGTTGCATAAACACGAAGTCCTCAGTCTGAAGTGTTCAGTTTTCAGCGGGTCGAGAAACTCCGATAACCGGAGAAGGCGGCGGACAGAACGGAGCCCTGGCTGAACAATTGAAACTGAAAACCCGGTGTCAACGACACCCGGGGCACAGGCCGCGCAACATCAGGTCTACGCCCTTCGCCTGATAGCCGCGTGGCACGCTGATGCGCGGCATATCCACTTCTTCCAGGCAGAACACCCGGTCGCAGCTTTGACAATGGAAATGGGGATGGGGATGCGAAGGCGCGGGCTGGCCGGCGCTGAAGCGCCACAGCCGGTCCTCGCCGGTCACCCGGTGCACGAGGCCGCGGTGGGCCAGCCATTCCAGCACCCGATACAAAGTCACACGATCGATGCCGCGGCCTTCGTCGCGGAAACTGCCGGCCAGTTCGTGGTGGCTGAGCGGACGCTCCGAACCCAGCAGACAGGCGAGCACGGCCAGCCGGTTACCCGTTACCCGCTCGCCGGTTTCACGTATCATCTGCTCTGCTTCCGCGCGCAGGCTTTCCTGTGGCTTGCTCATAGATTGGGCAGCGGGCTCACTCAACGGGCCGTCAACATGACACAAAGCGTCACCATGCGACAACGCATTCCGTGCTTCAAGGCCTACGACATTCGCGGGCGGGTGCCCGACGAGCTCGACGCCGATCTGGCCTGGCGCATCGGCGCCGCCTATGCGCGGGTGATCGCGCCCGCGGCGCCGGTCGCCATTGGCCGGGACAACCGCCTGACCAGCCCCGACATGGCCACAGCCGTGGCGGCCGGCCTCAATGCCGCCGGCGTGGCGACCCGCGAGCTCGGCCTGTGCGGCACGGAAACGGTCTACCATGCAGCGGCGCGCAGCGACATGGGCGGCGGCATCATGGTCACCGCCAGCCACAACCCGGCCGACTACAACGGCATGAAACTGGTGCGCGCCGGCGCCGCACCCATCAGTAGCGACAGCGGCCTCAGCGATATAGAAGCCAGCGCTGCCGAAATGACCGCAACGCCCGGCACGCCGGACGCTTGTCTGCATCAGTCGCTTGACGTCATGCCCGGTTATGTCCGGCAGATTCTTTCGCTGATCGATACCGCCGCGCTGAAGCCGTTGCGCATTGTGGTCAATGCCGGCAACGGCGCCGCCGGACCCACCGTGGATGCGCTGGCAGCCCGGCTGCCGTTCACGCTGCACCGCATCCACCATGAGCCCGATGGCCGTTTTCCCCATGGCGTACCCAACCCGCTGTTGCCGGAGAACCGGCAGGTCACCGCCGAGGCCGTGCGCGCCCACCGGGCCGATTTCGGCGTGGCATGGGATGGCGACTTCGATCGCTGTTTTCTGTTCGATGAACAGGGCCGCTTTATCGAGGGCTATTATATCGTCGGCCTGCTCGCCGCGCGTCTGCTGGAAAAATTCCCCGGCGGCAAGATCATCCACGATCCGCGCCTGACCTGGAACACCATCGACCTGGTGCGCGAGGCCGGTGGCGTGCCCATCGTGAGCAAGACCGGGCACGCCTTCATCAAGGAGCGCATGCGCCGTGAACAGGCACTGTATGGTGGTGAAATGTCGGCGCATCACTACTTCCGCGACTTCGCCTGCTGCGACAGCGGCATGCTGCCCTGGCTGCTGATCGCGGAGCAGCTCAGCCGCAGTGGCCAGGCGTTGTCCGCTCTGGTCGACGAACGAATCGCCGCCTGGCCGTGTAGTGGCGAGATCAACTTCACGGTCGATGACCCGACGGCTACCATGATCCGCGTCACCGACCGCTGGATTGATGAGGCGATCAACGTGGATTACACCGACGGTGTCAGCCTGGAGTTCAGCGACTGGCGCTTCAACCTGCGCAGCTCCAATACCGAGCCGGTCATCCGGCTCAACGTGGAAACCCGCGCGGACCGTAAGCTGCTGGCGCGCCGGACCACCGAGTTGCGCACCCTGATCAGCGATGATTGACGCCACATCAGGGCGGCCTCGCAAGGACTCGATCATGACTGCGCCCAACGGGCGAACACGAGACGCTTATGGATAACCTCGAAGACCAGACAACGTTACGCGCCGTCATTCTCGCCGGAGGCAGCGGAACACGCCTGTGGCCGCTGTCCCGCCTGCAGATGCCCAAGCAGTTTCTGTCCCTGGATGGCACCGACTCCATGCTGGAAGCCACCGTGGCGCGGCTGCGGCCACTGCTCGCCGATGAGGATGTGCTGGTGGTCACGGGCCAGGCACACGCCGAGGGCGAGGCTTACCAGGCATTGCAAAAATACGCCAAGCTGCTCGAACCCGCCGGCCGCAACACTGCGCCGGCCATCGCCCTGGCGGCAGCCTGGCTGCAACGCAGTGGCGATGACCCGATCATGGTGGTGTTGCCGGCTGACCATGTGATCCGCAATATCACCGCTTTCCAGGCCGCGTTGCGCACTGCGGTGCGCGCCGCCGAAGAAGGTCACCTGGTGACCTTCGGCATCACCCCGCTGCGCGCCGAGACCGGCTTCGGCTATATCCGTGCCGGCGGCAGCGGCAGTGTGCGCAGTGTCGAGCGTTTCACCGAGAAGCCCGATCAGCAGACCGCAAAAAGCTTCCTCAGTGACGGCAACTATTACTGGAATTCAGGCATGTTCGTGTGGCGCGCCTCGGACTTTCTGGCGGAGACCGCCCGCCTGTTGCCGGATGTGCATGCAGTCATTACACGTATACGCGATGACTGGGCCGCAGGTGTGCCAGCGGAAGAGGCCATCAGCCGCCATTTCGCCGCCATGCCGGATATTTCCGTGGACTACGGCGTACTCGAGAAGTCCGACCGCGTGGCGCTGGTGCCCTGCGATATCGGCTGGTCGGATGTGGGCAGTTGGGATGCGGTGCATGAAATTGCGGACAAGGACGACAACGGCAACGCCATTCAGGGCAACGCCATCGCCCTCGACTGCCGCGACAGCCTGATCCACGCCAACAAGCGACTGACCGCGGCCATCGGGCTGGACGATATCTGCGTGGTCGAAACCGCTGACGCCGTGCTCGTCGTACCGCGCGGCCAGACCCAACGGGTGCGTGAGGTGGTCGACGCCCTGCGTGATCGCGACGCCCAGGAACACCGCCTGCATCTCACCGTCCAGCGACCGTGGGGCAGCTACACGGTGCTGGAGGAACAAACCGGGTTCAAGATGAAACGCATCAGCGTCGCCCCCGGTTCCCGCCTGAGTCTGCAACGCCACCAGCACCGCTCGGAACACTGGGTGGTGGTTTCCGGCACCGCCACGGTGACGCGTGACGAGGAAACCTTCACCGTGAGCAAGAATGAAAGCACCTTCATCCCCATCGGCGTCAAGCATCGGCTGGAGAACCGCGGCCACATTCCGCTGGAGCTGATCGAGGTACAGGTCGGCGAATATCTGGAGGAAGATGATATTGAGCGGTTTGATGATGCTTACGGCAGGGAATAAGGGTCTTTGGTTTTCCGTGTGAGCGTAGTGCGCCCGCGTCGGAGGGCGGTTGCGAACGACACCTCTCCCGGTATACATTGCCAACATACACCACCGCATGCGTATACCGGAAAGCCCATGATTCGCACCCAGATTTATCTCAGTGA
>SLLK01000042.1 GCA_007134115.1 Gammaproteobacteria bacterium
CCGAGCCGGCCGCCCGGCCGGCTCGGTCTTTGCCGGTGTCTGACCGTACCCCGCCATCCTGAATTGATGCGTTCTTCCTCGCCCCGCTTGCCGTGATCCGGAATGACCGTTTATCTGTTTTATGCTAAGTCTTGCTGACGGCCATGATGATTTCTGCTAATAGTTAAGGCAGGCAATCCCGCGGATGGAGGCATCCGGTGGCCCGAGCCAGACGTGTACATCTCCCGGGCGGGTATTATTACCTGCGGCTGCATGGCAGCAGTGGCTGCGCGCCCTTTGCCGACGACCGGGATCGCAGTGGTTTCCTGCGCTGCCTGTATCAGGCGGCGGCTCGCTACCATGTGAGCATTCTGTCCGGTTGTCTGCGCGGCGATCAGGTGCACCTGGTGGTGCGCATTTCACGTCAGCCGTTGAGCTACCTGGTGCAAAGCCTGATGCATCGCTATCACGGCCGCCTGGCGCGTCGCCATGGGAGCCGCCCCCGGCCAGGGGTCTTTCAGTCTCGCTATCATGCCTGTCTGCTGGAGCCGGCACAGTGGCTGTTGCCGGCGGTGCGTCATGTGGCACGGGGGGCGCAGCTGGCGCCGGGGTTTGAAATCGCACGGCACAACCCGTGGACCATGCACAGCGGCTGTTGCGGCTTTGGTTGGCCGTTGTCGGCGCCGATACCGGAGACCGAAGTCGCCCCGCGGGTGCCTTATTCCGTCTGTCGTTATGGCATTTGCCACGATGTGCCGCCGGACGAGCAGGAAGCCTATGCAGCGCGCTGGTTACCGCGCCTCAGGGTGCTCGCGTCGCCGCGCTTCCGTCGTCACCTGGAGCGCCACGCCGCGCCCCCTGCGCGGGGCCCTGATCTGGACCAGGTGGTGGCGCATGTATGTGCGGCCTACGGTTTGAGCGCCGCCGAACTGGGCGAGACCAGGCGCTGGCGACGCCCCGCCGAGGCGCGGGCCATGGTTGCCTGGCTGGCCCGCGACAGCGGCGCCGCCACCCTCATCAACGTGGCGCGACATTTCGATCGCAGCCTGGCCACGATCAGCCTGGGGTTGCGCCGCCTGGAACAGCAGCCTGATCGGGTCGCCCGGGCACAGCAATTGCGTGCCACGTTGGCGCCGGGGCAGCCCGCCGCAGTCGAGGCCCGCCCCGGCTGGCTGTTGCCACCGGCATGTCCGCAAATGCAGCCGGCCGAGCCGGTGCGTCACATCTAGGCTGGTCTATTCGTGGCGCCCCGGCGTTTCCCTGGCTACTCGATGTCGCTGAGCCAGCGGTTGAGGAAGAAGGCGGCGCTGAAGATCATGAATACCACCGCCATGACTGTGGTCATAATGGCCAGAACCAGCGGCGGCAGGTAGCCGTCTGTGATCGTTGTTCCTTGAGCGGCCTCCACCGAGGCGCCGGCCATGCCGGTATAGTGCATCCCGCAGACCGCCAGCCCCATGATCAGTGCCGCGCCAAACCGGCCTGCTCCGCCGGTGGTATTCAGCGCCAGCCAGAAGGCGGCGGCGGAGGCGACAATGGCAATGACGATGGAAATCGCCACGAAGGTATGGTCGTGCACCAGTTCGCCGGGCACCTGCATGGCCGCCATGCCGGTGTAATGCATGCCGGCTACGCCGATGCCGGCGATCACGCCGGCAAGGAGAATCATGGGTGTGTTCCGGCGTATGGTGAGCAGGCTGAGGCCAATCGCTACCACGACCATGACCAGTACCAGCGAAGCAAAGGTGAGCAGCCCGTCGTAGGTCGCCATGGCCGGGGCCCGCCAGGCCAGCATGCCGATGAAATGCATGCACCAGATACCCACGCCGCCGAGCGCCCCCGCGCCCATCAATATCAGCTGCCAGCGCTGTTTGCCCTCGCTGCGAAACAACAACCCCGCGATTTGCAGGGCAACAAAAGAGCCGGCGACGGCGATCACATAGGACAGGGCCATCAGCCCCGGGTGGAAAGACAGGAAAAAATCCAGCATGGAATGCTCCTTAGCCGTCAATAACGCGTGGCCTGGATTCCATGGCTTGAGTCAGTCCCTCGCCACAAGTGTAGCGGGGATGGATATTGACGAGTTGACTTATTATTGAAACGGTGAACTCTGTCACGTTTTGAGAGCTGCGGATTGTGGATGACGGATGCGGGCGGAACTTCTGACTGCCGCAGTGAGTCGCAGTGCGCCGGTCCGCCGTTGACTTCGGCTACAGCTGCGCCATAGTGGCACCCTGATGAGCGAATGATGCCTGCACAAAGAGTGTGATATGACCGAACTGACCCAGCCAGGCCGCGGCGAGGAAAGCGATGATCGCGAGGAACACCTGCTGCGCCTGAGAAATCTGCGCCATGAGGACTATGAAGACGTCAAGGAGATCATGGATGCGGTCTACAATGAACTTGACGGTGCCTGGAGTCGGCGCGAGTTCGAGGCCATCATCACGCTGTTTCCTGAAGGCCAGATCTGCGTAGAGGATAACGGCAAGGTGGTCGCCGCGGCGCTGACGCTGGTGGTCGATTACGGCCGTTTCGGTGATCAGCATACCTACGGCGAGATTACCGGTTTTGGCGACTTCTCCACGCACTCCCCCGATGGTGACGTGCTCTACGGCGTGGATGTCTTCGTGCATCCCGGGTATCGCGACATGCGCCTGGGCCGGCGGCTCTACGATGCGCGCAAGGAGCTGTGCCAGAACCTCAACCTGCGCGGGATCATTGCCGGCGGGCGTATTCCGGGCTACGCCAGATACGCCGACGAGATGCCGCCGGAAAAGTATATCGAGCTGGTCAAGCGCAAGGAGATTCGCGACCCCATACTGAGTTTTCAGCTGGCCAACGACTTCCATGTGCGCCGGGTGATCACCGGCTACATGCCTGAAGACAGTTCCTCGCACGCCTACGCCACGCTGGTCGAGTGGAACAACATCTTCTACCAGCAGCGTAACCAGCCATTGATCGGCGCCGAGAAGGCGGTGGTGCGCATCGGCACCGTGCAGTGGCAGATGCGCCGCGTGGACTCGCTGGAAGAACTGCTGCAACAGGCGGAGTTCTTCGTCGATGCACTGGCCGGTTACAAGGCCGATTTCGCGCTGTTCCCCGAGATGTTCAATGCGCCCCTGATGGGGCAGTTCAACCAGGGCAACCCGGCCGAAGCCGTTCGCGGGCTGGCGCGTTATACCGACGACATCACCGAAGCCATGCTGGAGCTGGCGGTGAGCTACAACATCAACATCATCGCCGGCAGCATGCCGGTGTACCGTGATCGCAGTCTGTACAACGTGAGTTTCCTGTGCCGCCGCGACGGCACGGTGGATGAGCAGTACAAGTTGCATATCACGCCGGATGAACGGGCTTACTGGGGGATGCGCGGCGGCAACAGCCTGCGCGTTTTTGATACCGATATCGGCAAGATCGGGATCCTGATCTGCTACGACGTGGAGTTCCCCGAGCTTTCACGCATGCTCTCCGAGCGCGGAATCCGCATCCTTTTCGTTCCCTACTGGACGGACACCAAGAACGGTTATCTGCGCGTGCGCCACTGCGCCCAGGCGCGGGCCATAGAGAACGAATGTTACGTGGCCATTACCGGCAGCGTGGGCAACCTGCCCAACATCGAGAACATCGATATCCAGTATTCCCAGTCGGCGGTGTTCTGCCCCTCGGATTTTGCCTTCGACCGTGACGGCATTGCAGCGGAAAGCACCCCGAACACGGAAATGACCCTGGTCGTCGACCTGGACCTGGACAAGCTCGTTGAGCTGCGCAAGACCGGTTCGGTACGCAACTACCAGGACCGCCGGCGCGATTTATACCAGGTGCAGTGGCTGGGGGAGACGGAGTAGCCCCGCGCTTCGCGCGGGCGTATTAAGTATTTAAGTGTTAAGTAGTTAAGGCGCGCCGGATGCTGTGCTGGACCGAAGCTGCGTCAAACGCGCTGATCGCTTGGTTTGGTTGCCGCGAAATTTACGCGAAATGGGCGCGAAACAAGGGCAAACCACTACAGCAATGTCTGACGCGAAGGGGGCAAGTAAAACAGGGGCCAGCAAACGTTGAGCGGCCTTTCCGACCTGATCCTTCAGGCCAGTCGGGTATCTACTCGCACCCGTGCTGTCTCTCTGATTTATTTCGCGAAAATCTCGCGTCCATTTCGCGGCCGGTTTTTTTGGCTTTCCTCCTGCGCTCCGTC